>JAYVJQ010000157.1:0-4705 GCA_043769055.1 Allobrachymonas sp. | reverse complement strand
CAAGAACTTCAAAAAAGGTCAAGACGTGGAAGCCATCGTGCTGGCCATCGATGTGGATCGCGAGCGCATCTCCCTCGGTATCAAGCAATTGGATGCTGATGCGTTCACCACCTTCGCTTCTGTCAACGACAAAGGCTCGATCGTCACTGGCAAGGTCAAAACTGTGGATGCCAAGGGCGCTGAGATCGACCTCGGTCAAGACATCATGGGCTACCTGCGCGCCAGCGAGATCAGCCGTGATCGCGTGGAAGATGCCCGCAATGTGCTCAAAGAAGGCGATGAAGTCACCGCAGTGGTGACCAACATCGACCGCAAGAGCCGTCAAGTGTCTCTGTCTGTTAAGGCCAAAGACAATGCCGATGAGCAAGCTGCGATGGCCGATTTGAGCCAATCGTCTAGCCGCGAATCTGCTGGCACGACGAGTCTTGGCGCATTGCTGCGCGCTAAGCTTGATAACAACCAGTGATGACGAAATGACCTTGCCGCGTTGCGGCTTCAATGATGCGCTTCGCGCTGATGACTTAAGTCATTCTTCATTGAAGTTGCGAAGCAACAAAGTCATTGAGCAAAGCGAAGTCATCTATGACCCGTTCTGATCTAGTCGAAGCGCTGTCCCTGCAATTTGGACAGCTCACCCAGCGCGATGCCGAGTTTGCCGTCAAGACCATTCTTGACGCCCTCGGCGATGCGTTGGTCAAAGGCCATCGCATCGAGATTCGTGGTTTTGGTAGCTTCTCGGTCAATCGCCGGCCTCCTCGCGTAGGGCGCAATCCCCGCACAGGCGAGGCCGTGACGATTCCTGAAAAGCGTGTGCCACACTTCAAGCCGGGCAAAGCCTTGCGCGAAGCGGTGGATGCCAAAACGGAAGAGATGCGAGCGAAGGGTTTGCTTTGAGGGCTTATGTCATCTAAGTCGATAGAATCATAGACAACTGAAACACACAAGTTGTCATGCAAAAAATCCTGTGGCTGCTTCAGTGGATACTGAAAGCAGCCATTTTTTTTACCCTGTTTGCCTTCGCGCTGAACAATCAGCACGAAGTGATTGCGCATTTCTTTTTTGGCAATCAGTGGAAAGCGCCGCTGGTGGTGATCGTGCTGATCGCCTTCACGGCGGGGCTAGTGATTGGCGTACTCGGTATGCTGCCTCGCTGGTGGAAGCGGCGCAAAGCGGTGGGTTTTCCGGCAGCTGCGGCTGCGCAGCCTAAACAGCCAACGCAGTCTGAGGAAGTAGGCATTTGATGGATTTTGATTTCACTTGGCTGCTTCTGGGCCTGCCGCTGGCCTTCGTGCTCGGCTGGCTGGCCTCGCGCTTTGATTTGCGCCAGCTTCGTATTGACAACAAGCGCTCGCCCAAAGCCTATTTCAAGGGCCTCAACCATTTGCTCAACGAGCAGCAAGACGCGGCCATTGATGCCTTCATCGAAGCCGTGCAAAAAGACCCCGATACCTCTGAGCTGCACTTCGCTTTAGGCAACCTGTTTCGCCGCCGTGGCGAATACGATCGCGCCGTGCGCGTGCATGAGCATTTGATGGCGCGTGGTGATTTGAGCAAGGCTGACCACCAGCGCGCTCAGCATGCACTCGCGCTGGACTATCTCAAAGCCGGTTTACTGGATCGCGCTGAAGACGCGCTGGGCAAACTCGAAGGCACGAAATTTGAAGCGGAAGCACGCTTGGCTCGCTTGGCGATTTTTGAACGCACCCGCGATTGGCCTGCGGCACAACAAGTCGCGCAGCAATTGCAGGCCAGCGGCCAAGGTGATTTCAGCACGCGCCTCGCGCATTACTTGTGCGAGCAAGCCGATGGAGCGCCCCCTGAGCAGCAAAGCGCCCTGCTCCAACAAGCCATGGCCATTGCGCCCCAAGCCGCGCGGCCACTGATGGCCCTCGCTGCCCTGCAAGAAGCCGCCGGAGACGCAAATTCAGCATTAAATACCCTACTCGCCGGCATAGTATCTGCACCAAGCGCTATACCTTTGGTAGCAAATCAACTGGTTCAACTGAGCTTGAAATGCGAGCGCATTGAGCCTGTGCAAACCGCTCTGCAAGCGTTTTATACACAGACACGCTCCTTGGATGCCTTGCAAGCTTTGAATCAATTCCAAGCACTGCTCACCGGCTCTACAACAGACAACCACTTGCTGCTCGCGCACCTCAAAACCGATCCCTCACTGGTCGTCACCGCACAGCTCATGAAAACCACCTCGGCCACGCCGCCCGATATTCAACGCGCCTTAGACAAAGCCGCACAGCCCCTGCTGCGCTACCGCTGCGCCGCTTGCGGCTTTGAAGCCAGCCGCCATTTCTGGCATTGCCCGGGCTGCCAGAGCTGGGATAGTTATTCAACTCGCCGCGTGGAAGAACTATGACCATTTCCCGCTCTCAACTCGCCCAAGCCCGCGTGCTCGTCGTTGGCGATGCCATGCTAGATCGTTATTGGCATGGCGATGTGGATCGCATCAGCCCTGAAGCGCCTGTGCCCGTGGTCAATGTGAAGCGCGAAGAAGAGCGCATTGGCGCGGCGGCCAACGTGGCCTACAACGTGGTGAGTTTGGGTGCGCAGGCTAGCTTTGTCGGTGTGGTGGGTGCTGATGAGGCTGGCCGCAAACTGCAAGCGCTACTGGAGGCCAGCGGCATTCAATACCATCTCGCGCAAGACCCGAAATTGCGCACCACGGTCAAGCTGCGTGTGATTGGCCGCGCCCAACAATTACTGCGGCTCGATTTTGAAACACCGCCACAGCATGATGCGCTGGCCGTGCAAGCCGCTGTGTTTGCGCAGCTGCTGCCCACACAAGGCTGCGTGCTATTTTCTGATTACGCCAAAGGCGGCCTCGCACATGTTGCGCCCATGATCGCTGCGGCTCGCCAATTGGGCAAACCCGTGCTGATTGACCCCAAAGGCAGCGACTATGCGCGCTACCAAGGCGCAACCGCCATCACACCCAACCGCGCAGAACTCGCAGTCGTGGTGGGCAGTTGGCACAGCGAGGACGAGCTGCGCGCCAAGGCACACGCTCTGCGCGAACGACTGCAACTAGAGGCGCTGGTGCTCACGCGCAGCGAAGAAGGTATGACGGTGTTTGACGCGGCGGGCGATTTCACTGTGGCAGCAGTGGCGCGCGAGGTGTTTGACGTCACAGGCGCGGGCGATACCGTGATTGCGACTCTGGCCACCTGCGTAGCCGCTGGCATGAGCCTGCGTGAAGCCCTGCCCTTTGCCAACAAGGCTGGCGGCATCGTGGTGGGCAAGTTTGGCACGGCCACTGCCAGCTTTGAAGAAGTATTTTTATAAGCAAAAATGGCAGGTAGCCGCATTGAAATCTAGATAGTTTGCTATGAAATTAGTAGTGACTGGTGCAGCAGGCTTTATCGGCGCGAATCTGATCGAAGGGCTGAACGCGCGCGGATTTCACGACATCATTGCCGTCGATCACGAGCGTGAGGGTGCTAAAGCGAGCAACCTCGCCGATTTGAAGTTCAGTGAATTCCTTGCTGCCGATACGTTTTACGCGCGCTTCGCGCAAGGCGATTTCGGCAAGATTGAGGCCGTCTTCCACCAAGGCGCATGCAGCGACACGATGGAGCAGCGCCACGATTACATGATGGCCAACAACTTCGATTGCTCTCGCCAACTCTTTGAAGCCTGCCAGAGCCAAGGTACACGTTTGCTCTATGCCTCGTCTGCTGCCGTCTATGGCAACAGCACGGTGTTCGCCGAATCGCCAGCCTGCGAAGCCCCGCTCAACCTGTATGGCACGAGCAAGCTCATGTTTGACAACTTTCTGCGCGAGAAGTTAGGCACTGCATCGCACTCACGCTTTGCGCAGACCACAAGCCAAGTCGCAGGCTTTCGCTATTTCAACGTCTATGGCCCGCGCGAGCAACACAAAGGCCGCATGGCCAGCGTGGCGTTTCATCAGTTCAATCAAATGCAGCAGACGGGCCGCGTCAAACTCTTTGGCGCGTATGGCGGCTATGCAGCAGGCCAGCAGCAGCGAGATTTTGTCAGCGTGAGTGATGTCGTGGCCGTGAACCTTTGGTTTTTTGATCAGATTAGCATCAGCGGTATTTTCAACCTCGGCACAGGCCGCACCCAACCCTTCAACGATGTGGCGCGCGCCGTGGTGCAGCATGCCCAGCCCTATCAGCCGCCAGAAGATTTCATCGACTACATCGATTTCCCAGAAGCCTTGATCGGCAAATACCAAAGCTACACCCAAGCTGATCTCACTGCCCTGCGTGCAGCAGGATGCGATCATGCCTTTGAAGATGTGCAAACAGGTGTAGCGCGTTACATGCAATGGCTTCAGGCGCAGTAAAATAGAGACTCTGGGGTTGCTCTGGTTTCGACGAGGGCTAGACGCTTGGTAGTGCATGTCGAGCTGAATGTGCTCGTTAAACAAATTCAAAAAACTTAACTGCAAACGACGAACGTTTCGCACTCGCAGCTTAATCGCTGAGAGGCTTGCAACATCTCTCCGGTGGGATGGGCAAAGGAGCTTGGGGCAACCCAAACACTTCTCGGCTGCAAGCTTATTCACACCGGATGGTCTCGCGTTGGGTAACTTAGCGTGAGACGAGAAAATAGGTTGCTGGTCTGTTTCGTAGCGTGCCACTGCGCGACGAAATGGGCGAGACAAAAAATCAGACGGCTACACATGTAGATCGATCAGGAAAAAGGTTTTCGGACGCGGGTTCAA
>JAYVJQ010000156.1:0-3569 GCA_043769055.1 Allobrachymonas sp. | reverse complement strand
GTTGGGCGATATGTTGGCTTTGCTTGCAGGCGCTTCATGGGGCCTGACGACTGTGGTGATCCGCGCAACATCGCTGGCCAAAATCAGCGCAGAGCGATTACTGTTTACCAGCTGGCTTGCAGCGCCGTCGTTTTGCCATTGATCTCGTGGGCTCTGGGCGAGCGCTGGCCTGCGCTGGGTCAGCTCAGCAGCTTCGCATGGATGTCGCTTTTTTTGCAAACTGCTGTCGGCGCATTCGCAAGCTATTTGCTTTGGATGTGGATGCTCACGCGCTATCCCGCAGGCAAGATGAGCGCCTTTGTTTTCCTCACGCCGGTGTTTGCATTGGTGTTTGCAGCGCTGTGGCTGGGCGAGCCGGTCACGCCCAACCTTGTGATCGCGATCGCGCTGGTTTGCTTGGGCATCTTGTTGGTAAACAGGCGTTGATGCAATTGAGATGCGCTATAAAAAGAGTAGCACCTTACGCAGTAAATACGCCGGCAAAGTGCTCAAATGGCTTAAAAATTCTTAAGGGTTATGATTTTGGCAGCAAACCCAACCGCTCAATCGTGGCACGCTCTTGTGTGAAGGTGCGCGCGGCGTAGCGCGAGTATTCTGCGCTGTCCATCCAGATCACAGGCTGGTGAAATTTATCAAATACCTCCAGCACTTTTGGGTCTTGGCTGACTTTGAGCAGCGCAGCTTCGAGCACCTTAACCACTGCTGAATCCATGCCTTTGGGGCCGCCGATGCCAAAGGGGGAATCAGAGATCGTGTCCCAGCCGTTTTCGCGCACCGTGGGCACATCGGGGAAGGCTTTGGTGCGTTTGCTGCCTAGAGTGGCCAAATAACGCAACTTGCCCGATTGCACATGCGGGAAGAATTCTGTGGTGCCGCTCATCACCGGGATTTGGTTGCCGAGAATAGCTTGCAGAATTTCAGCCGAGCCTTTGTAGGGAATGGCATTGGTGGTGAAGCCGGCTTTTGCGGCGAACTCTTCAAAGGCCAAATGCGGCGTGGTGCCGATGCCTGTGTGGCCGTAGTCGAGCTTGCCAGGGTTGGCTTTGGCCCAAGCGACCATTTCTTTGATGGTTTTGAAAGGCGCATCCGCAGTCGCGGCGATGCCGAAGGTGTAACCCGTGAGGCAGGCGATGTGGGTGATGTCGTTGACGGGATGGAAGGCCATTTTTTGCATATGCGGCAGGCGATACACGCCCAGCGGCAATTGCGTGAGCGTGTAACCATCGGGCTTGGCAGTCAGCATGGCGGTTGCGCCTAAAGTGCCACCTGCGCCGGGTTTGTTGTCCACAGTCACAGTCGCACCACCCAAAGCTCGCCCCATCGCCTCGCCAATCGCTCGCACGGCAGCATCGGATGCGCCGCCTGCTGGCCACGGACAGATCAGAGATATGGGGCGCGAAGGAAATTTATCTTGCGCGCGCGCCCAAGGGCTCACGAGAGCGGGAGCTGCGATCAAAGCAGCGGTTTGAGCGAGAGTTTGGCGGCGATTCAATGTGTTGAGAGTGTTCATGAGAGCGTCCTTTTCAGATGATTTTTAGCGTAACGCACATACCAATCCAAGCAATCCGGGTTTGCCATGGCATCTTTGTTCACCACCTTCTCCAGCGCTTGCCCCAGCATGAGTTTTTTGATCGGCAGCTCTTGCTTTTTGCCACTCAAAGTGCGCGGAATAGCAACGACCTGCAGCGTCTCGTTGGGCACGAAGCGCGGCGAGAGTTGCGTGCGAATCGCATCGTGTATTTTTACTTTCAATGACTCATCAAGCACGATGCCGGGGCGCAGAGCCACGAAGAGCGGCATAAAACTGTCTTTGCCCAGGTATTCCAAATCCACCACCATGGCATCGAGCACCTCGGGCAGCGCTTCTACCGCTGAATAAATCTCACTCGTGCCCATGCGCAATCCCGCGCGGTTGATCGTGGCATCGCTGCGTCCGTAAATAATGCAACCGCCATCTGCGCCGATTTTGAGCCAATCGCCGTGTCGCCAGACGAGGCGCTTCTCGCCTCGATCATTGATCGTGCTGTACATATCGAAATAGCTAGAGAGATAGCGCTCGTTGCCCGCATCGCCCCAAAAAAACAGCGGCATCGAAGGGATCGGCTGCGTGCATACCAATTCGCCCACTTCGCCGATGACGGGCTCACCGTCTTCATTCCAAGCTTCCACCGCGCAGCCGAGTAAGCGGCATTGCATCTGCCCGGGGATTTGCGCAAGCTCGCGATGGCCGCCGATGAATGCGCCGCAAAAATCTGTGCCACCGGAGATATTGCACCAGAAGATATCGGGCGTGCTAATTTCTGCAAACGTTTTTGTTCCCCAGCGCTGCACATCTTCTGCCAGCGGCGAGCCTGTTGAGCCGAGCGCGCGCACTTGCCGCAGCTCATGCCCCGCTGCTTGCAATGCCGCAGCGTTCACACCCGCCTTCATACAGTTCACCCAATACGCCGCACCCGCACCAAAAAATGTGCAGCGATGCCGCGCCACAAAGCGCCAGAGAATCGTCCAATCCGGCGCATCCTTTGAGCCCGAAGGTGAGCCGTCATAAATGCAAATCGTCGTACCTGTGGCCAGCCCTGCCATCTGCGCATTCCACATCACCCAGCCCGTGGAGCTGTACCAGTGATAGCGCTCGCCCAAGCTGTTGGCGTGATAGCTGCAGCCCACATCGTTGCCCAATGATTTCATCGCCAGCAGCGTGAGCACGATGCCGCCGTGGCCATGTACTATTGCCTTGGGCAAACCAGTCGTGCCACTGGAATAGACAATCCATAGTGGATGATCAAAGGGCAGCATGTCGGGCTTGAAAGCATCGATTTCTAAGCCTTTTCGGTGTGTAGCCGGCATAAAATCTGCGCAAAGTGCTATTGTTTTAATAGTTTCGACCATCCCCCAAGGCGTGCGCAACATCAGCAGATGGGTCACGCTTGGCAGCCCCGCGCACAGCTCTTGCACCACAGCGCTGCGATCCATCGCCTTCCCTGCGTAATGCACGCCGTCGACCGCAATCAACACCTTCGGGGTGATCTGCTTGAAGCGATCAAGCACAGCCGGCGTGCCCATATCGGGCGCGCACACGCTCCACACCGCGCCGATGCTTATCGTCGCTAGACAGGCGATGATCGTCTCAGGAATGTTCGGCATGTAAGCGGCCACGCGATCCCCGCGCTGCACACCCATTTCTCGCAGCGTGATCGCCAGTGAGGCAACCTGTGACCTCAACTCGGGCCAGCTCAGCTCACGCACTTCGCCCATTTCATTCTCGCAAATGATGGCTGCCATTCCCGCAGCATGCGCAGCATCTGCATGCCTCAACACTTGCGCTGCGTAATTAAGTTGCGCGCCCGGAAACCACTGCGCCTGCGGCATGCGGTCGTCTGCCAAAACGGCGGTATGCGGTGTGGGCGATTGAATTTCAAAGTAATCCCAAATCGATTGCCAAAACGCATCCAGATCTGTTAAAGACCATTGCCACAGCGCGTCATACGTCTCAAAACGCAGCCCGCGTTCGCGCGCAAGCCAATCTTGATACAGGCGAATTTGAGGAATGAAGGGCGGCGTTGTTATTG
>JAYVJQ010000155.1:0-20547 GCA_043769055.1 Allobrachymonas sp. | reverse complement strand
AACGTGAGTAATCTGAGGCGCGAGGCTAAAGGCTTGCTGCGGCTCTTCCACCACACCCAAGCCAATGGCAAGAGCGCGATCAGCAGCCCCAGCAGCATGAGCTGCGCAATTGGCGAGAGATCGTAGAGCGGCACATCAGCGTTCAAGGCTTGGCTCCTGCTTTGTTCTCTGGTTTGGCTGAATCCAAGGGCGCAGGAATCAGCATCGTGCCCACGCGACCCGCTTGATCCCAGCTGCCCGAGGCGCGCAGTAAGTTATGAATATCGCGCTTGGCTTTTGCCGCATCAATCTGCACAGGCCAGCGCAGCATCAAATTGCCATAGGGATCGACCACGTAAAGGTGGTCCGAAATTTTTACACCAGCTTCAGGTGCAGGCAGCCATTCTTTCAAAGTTGCCGCGCTTACGCGAAAGGCTTGCGCATCGTTGAGCGGCGCATGCACTTGCGGGGCTAATTTTGCATCGACTGGCGCAGCATCATCAATCAACCACACACGCTCAATGCGATCTTTGTCGCGGCCCATCACCTCGCGCAATTGGCGTGTCCAGTAAATGCGCTGTTGGCAAGCTTCATCGCATGCGCCACCACCAATGCTGACCAGCAGCCACTGGCCTTGCAGCGAAGGCAACGGCACACTCGACCCATCGATGCGCTGCACCGCCGTGTAGGGCAATGCGCGCGTGGGCAAGATCAGCTCGCCATAGTTTTTTCGGCCTTCGGGGCGCACCACGTAAAAAGCCAAATACGAGGCAATCACAGGCGCGGCGCAGGCCAGCATGAGCAGCAGCATTTTGAAGCGGCCTGAGAGCTTGCGGCGCTCGGGCGCAGCATCGCTTGCGGCAGGCAAGGAATGCACGGTGAGCGTGAGCGGCTCGTCAAGCGGCGTGTTTGCGGCGGGGGGCAATGAGTTGGAACCAGACATACAACACCAGTATCAGCGCAGAAAGCGCAAACCATTGAAATGCATAACCATAATGCTTGGCCACGCCTGTATTTGCTGCGGGCCAATCACGCAACAATTGATCATTACTAAGCTCGGGCTCAGTTTGTAGCAAAGCCATTGGCAACATCGCTTTGCTACCAAAATCGACAATAGGTATATTTTGCCAAATACGGGATGGCCCCGTGCTGGGCGGGTTAGAGGCTGCGCTCTTCATCTCATACGCCCGCGAGATCTGCGCAATCAAACGGCCTTGCACACGGACTTGATCATTCGACTCTTGCAAAGTTGGCAAACGGCTGCGATCTTGAAAATCCCGCGCCACCCAGCCGCGCTGCACCCAGATCACCCGGTTACTGCCCTCAATAGCCAAAGGAGTGGCGACAGAAAAGCCCACGCGCTGACTACCCGCCACTTGCATCGGGCGATTGTCGAGGAAGACTGTGTGTTCATGCAGCCAACGGCCTGTAAGTTCAACACGGCGATGCAGCCAATCCTCCGGCTTGATTGCTCCTAAATCAATAGCATTCAGCGCAGTATTTGTGCCGGCTACTTGGCTATTTTGCTTATAAATAGCCTCTGCAAGCTGCTCTTTGTAAGCCGCACGGCGCAATTGCCATGCGCCCAGTGCAGCGGTGATGCAGATGCACGCAATAGCCACTATCAAGATCAACCATTGCGAGCGGCCAAAACGCTGTGCGTGATTCACGAGATAATCACCTTCATGAGCATTGTTTTCGCACTCGTCTTTATCGTCATCTTGGGCGCACTGGCCGCTGCTGGATATTTCATGCTGCGCTCCTCTGGGCAAGTAGATGGCGAGGCAAACCAAGCCGCCAAAAACAGCCGCATGGCGCGGGCGCTAACCATTCGCATCGGCGTGTCAGTGCTACTGTTCATTTGCGTGCTGATTGCTTGGAAATTTGGGTATCTCAAACCGTCTGGATTACCGATAGGACGTTAAGTTCTGCTATTGAAAAACTAAAAAAGCCGCTTCACAAGCGGCTTTTTTGATTCTGCCGCAATCTATCGCGGCGTAGCGAGCGGGTTTGAGGCTAGGCGGACGGAGCGCAGCAACCGTAACGTACTAAAGGTACGTGAGGATTGCGAGCACCGCCCAACAACGCATCAAGCCCGCGCAGTAGCCGCCCAAATTACATCCAGTAAACGAGGATATAGAGGCCCAGCCACACCACGTCAACGAAGTGCCAATACCAAGCTGCACCTTCAAAGCCAAAATGCTTTTGCGGCGTGAAGTGGCCTTTTTGCAGGCGCAGGGTGATGAAGAGCAGCATCAGCATGCCAACAAACACGTGGAAACCATGAAAGCCGGTGAGCATGAAGAAGGTAGAGCCGAAGATGCCGGAGCTGAGCTTGAGGTTCAGATCGGTATAGGCATGGTAGTACTCATAACCTTGCACGCACAGAAAGATAGCGCCGAGCAGCACGGTGAGCCACATAAAGGCAATAGTTTTGCTGCGGTTACCAGCGATCAATGCGTGGTGTGCGATTGTCATGGTTACGCCAGAGGTCAGCAGTAAAGCCGTGTTGATCGTGGGCAACCAGAATGGGCCCATGGTTTGGAACGGCTCGACGATGCCTGCAGGCGAGGTGGTCGCACCAGCAACTTGGCTGGGCCAAGCAGCAGTGAAACCGGGCCAGAGCAGCGCATTTTCTAAGCTACCCAAGGCTGGAATGGAATGCGCGCGCGCCCACCACAGAGCTGAGAAAAACGCACCGAAGAACATCACTTCAGAGAAGATGAACCAGCTCATGCTCCAGCGAAACGACAAATCAATCTTGCGGCCATAGAGTCCATTTTGGCTCTCGCCAATGGCTTGGCTGAACCACTGGTACAGCACAAACAGCCACCACACCATGCCTGCGAGCAACACATACTTGCCCCAGTCCGCGCCATTGATCCATTGGCCTGCGCCAAAGATCACGCCGAGTAAACCGATGGCCGCCATCACGGGGTGGCGCGATGGCTCAGGAATGAAATAGTAGGGCGTAGTGCCGTGTGCTGTTGAACTCATGCTGTGCTGACTCCTAAACTCAAATATCCTAATGTGCCATCAAGCTGCTTTCACAGCCCAATTGACGACCAATAACAAAACTCCGATGAACAAAGCCACACCTACAAAGCCTGCAATCACGATGTGAATCGGGTTGAGTTGTTGCGTGTCTTTTTCAAATTCTTTGCCTGAGCGCAAGCCTACAAAACTCCACGCCACAGCCTTGATGGTGCGGGCGAAGCTCATACGCCCTCCTTGGCTGGAGCCATAGCTGTGACAGCGGCTGTTTTGGCTTTGTCTGGACTAAAACCTGCTGGCGCTGGGGGCGTTTTGCCGCCCACTTCAAAGAAGGTGTACGAGAGCGTGATGGTCGTCACGTCTTTGGGCAGCTTGGGATCGATCACAAAGGCCACAGGCCAATTCTTTTTCTCACCAGGTTCCAACACATATTGCTGAAAGCAAAAGCATTCGAGCTTGTTGAAATGCGGTGATGCTTGCTTGGGCGCGTCGCTCGGAATGGCTTGTGCGGCCATTTTGCGATTTTGAATATTCTGGAATTGATACATCACCGTCATCAACTCGCCAGGATGCACTTGCAAGCTACTTTTCTCTGGCTTGAAATCCCAAGGCCCACGCACATTGGCATCAAATTCCACGGTAATGGTGCGGCTGCGATCCACTTGCGTGTTGGCTGGAATGCTCTTTTTCGCACCGGGCAATTGCGTCTCGCCCAAGCTCAAAATATTGATACCCGTGGCTTCGCAAATGGCTTTGTAAATCGGTACCAGCGCATAACTGAAAGCCGCCATGCCGCAGCAAACCACGATGAGTTTGGCGGTCATTTTGAGGTTTTCAGATTTGATCTGCATGGTACTGATCAACGAGCGCTTCACTTGCCAAAGAAAATCATGCGCGTCATGAAGCCCACAAGAAACATCAGCACCACAGAGGCCAAGATAAGCCCCGTGCGCAGATTTTTCTTTTTTTGCTCTTCAGTTGGCATGATTTGCTTCTTCAATTACATCGCAATGACTTTAGTCGCTGCAGCATTGAGCTTAGGAGGCGTCTCAAAGGTATGGAATGGAGCAGGAGAAGGCACTTCCCACTCCAAGCCTTCAGCGCCTTTGCCATCGGGGTCTTGCCAAGGATTTTGCTTGGCTACTTCGCCTTTGCCGCGCATCACAGGCAGCACGATGAACAAGAAGAAATACACCTGCGCAAAACCGAATGCAAACGCGCCCACAGATGCCAGCGCATTGAAATCAGCAAACTGCATCGGGTAATCAGCATAGCGGCGTGGCATGCCGGCCAGCCCTAAAAAGTGCATCGGGAAGAAAGTGACGTTGAACGCAATCAGGCTCCACCAGAAGTGAATTTTGCCGCGTGTTTCGTTGTACATCACGCCCGTCCACTTCGGGCTCCAGTAATAAAAACCTGCGAACAGCGCGTAGAGCGAGCCAGCCACCAGCACGTAGTGGAAGTGCGCAACGACATAGTACGTGTCTTGCATTTGCGTATCGACTGGCGCCATCGACAAGATCAGGCCCGTGAAGCCGCCGAAGGTGAACACGAAGATGAAGCCGACTGCAAAGAGC
This sequence comes from Allobrachymonas sp., assembly GCA_043769055.1. Taxonomy (GTDB): domain Bacteria; phylum Pseudomonadota; class Gammaproteobacteria; order Burkholderiales; family Burkholderiaceae_C; genus JANMDU01. The sequence goes on along the minus strand of JAYVJQ010000155.1, from coordinate 15,997 downwards.
ATCGGAGTTTCAAAGGTCATCTCGCCCTTCCACATGGTGGCGATCCAGTTGAAAATCTTCACACCAGTGGGCACAGCGATCAGCATGGTGGCATACATGAAAAAGAGCTGACCTGTGACGGGCATGCCGGTGGTGAACATGTGGTGCGCCCACACGATGAACGACAGAATAGCAATCGAAGAAGTGGCATACACCATCGAGGCATAGCCGAACAGCTTTTTACGCGCAAACGCAGGAATGATCTGGCTCACGATGCCGAAGGCCGGCAAGATCATGATGTAGACCTCGGGGTGGCCGAAGAACCAGAAAATGTGCTGATAGAGCACTGGATCGCCGCCGCCAGCGGGGTTGAAGAAGCTGGTGCCGAAGTGGCGGTCAGTCAATGTCATGGTGATCGCGCCTGCGAGCACGGGCATCACAGCGATCAAGAGGTAAGCGGTGATGAGCCATGTCCAGCAGAACATCGGCATCTTCATGAGCGTCATGCCGGGGGCGCGCATGTTGAGGATCGTTACGATGATGTTGATCGAGCCCATGATGGAGCTTGCGCCCAGAATGTGCATCGCAAAAATACCAGCATCCATGCTCGGGCCCATTTGCAGGGTGAGGGGCGCGTACAGCGTCCAGCCAGCCGCAGGAGCGCCACCGGGCATGAAGAAGCTGCCGACCAGCATCAAGGCAGCGGGGATCATGAGCCAGAAGGAGAAATTATTCATGCGGGCAAAGGCCATATCGCCTGCGCCAATTTGCAGCGGGATCATCCAATTGGCAAAGCCCACGAAGGCCGGCATGATCGCGCCGAACACCATGATGATGCCGTGCATGGTGGTGAACTGATTGAACAGCTCAGGATTGACGAGTTGCAAACCGGGCTGGAACAATTCCGCGCGAATGGCCAGCGCCAATACGCCGCCGATCATCAGCATCGCAAATGCGAACAGCAAATACAGCGTGCCAATGTCTTTGTGATTGGTGGCATAGACCCAACGCTTCCAGCCTGCGGGAGCGTGGTGGTGATCGTCGTGATGATCGTGGCCGTTTGCGTGGCCGTGGTTGTCAATGACTGCGCTCATGTGTTTGACCTCAATGGATTGCTTGTTGACTGATGATTACTTGCGTGCAGCTTTGATGTCCGCGGGCTGCACAATTTGGCCGGTTTTATTCGACCAGTTGTTCTTGGTGAACGTAATCACCGCGGCAATTTCTGTATCGCTCAGTTGCTTCCACGCTGGCATTGCGCCGTTGTTTTGGCCATTGAGCAAAATATTGATTTGTTTGGATTTATCGGCATCGAGCACTACGGCTGCGCCATCAATCGCTTTGATCGGGCCAGCGCCTTTGCCTGTGGGGGTGTGGCAGGCCACGCAGTTGGCGTTGTAGACCTTCTCGCCGCGAGCGACCAAGCCATTCAGATCCCAAACCTTGCTTGGATCATCGGCTTTGGCAGCGGCCAATTTCTTCTGTGTATCGACCCAAGCCGTGTATTCAGGCGCGGTGACGACCTTCACGTGAATTGGCATGTAGGCATGCTCTTTGCCGCAAAGCTCTGCGCATTGGCCATAGAAATCACCCGTTTTTTCAGCGCGGAACCACGTATCGCGCACGAAGCCGGGAATCGCATCTTGCTTCACGCCAAAGGCGGGCACCATCCAAGCGTGGATCACGTCGTTGGCGGTGGTGATGATGCGGATTTTTTTGCCCACAGGTACGACTAACGGATTGTCTACTTTGAGCAAGTAGTTGTCGGGCACGGTTGTGCCAACAGGCAGGCCAGAATCAGACAAAGCGCGGTGCGTCACATCGAGCGTGGAGACGAAGCCCAAGCCTTCGCCTTCGCCTTTGATGTAGTCGTAGCCCCATTTCCACTGCATGCCGGTGGCTTTGATGGTGAGATCAGCATTGGTCGTGTCTTTTTGCGCGACCAGCACTTTGGTGGCAGGCAAGGCCATGAAGATCACGATGATGAAGGGTACCACCGTCCAGCCGATTTCGACCCACAGCGGCTCGGCCAGCTCCTGCGCTTTGTGACCCACGCTCTTGCGATGCTTCCACACCGAATAAAACATCACGCCGAACACCAGCAAGAAGATCACGATACAAATGACCATGATGTACCAGTGCAGCCAGTGCTGCTCTTCGGCAATTTTGGTGACGGGTGGGTGCAAATTGAGCTGGCGCACCGCAGGGCCGCCGGGCAGATCGTTCACCGCCCACGCTGTTTTCGTGGCAAACACACCCGCTGACAGCATCAAAGCCTGCAACTTTTCTGAGATTTTTTTGATCATCATTGCTACTCTCGAACTTCAATCATAAATTTTCAAAAACTAAACCCGTTGCACTGCCTCTCGCCCACCTGAACTTGTCTTCAAGCAGCGCGCAAGGCCATGCGCAATTCTCTGGCCAGATGAGGGCGCAACTCTGGGCGAATATGCCGCCCGATTTGCACCCTTCTGCCCTGCCCGCTCAACTCAATGAGCGAGCGATCATCAATATACGGCTCGACTCGCACCAGAGAGCGCTTGAACTCTGCGCGCGAGATTTTGCCTGCATGGCTTTGCTCCACCACCAACTGGCCACCCTGTAGCACCAGCTTCTCACCGTCTGTGGCATGCCGCGCATAGACGAGAAAGCAAATGCCAACGACGGCTAGCTCAGCCCAAGCGAACGGCATGATCATTTTGGCCCCGTTGAACCAAAACATCGTTGCAATCCCTAAGGACACCACGCACAGCGATGCATACAACAAACCCAATTGCGCAGGCGTGACCGAGCAATTTTTGAGCAAACGCCAGTGAATTTGGCTGCCCGCAACGGTTGCAAAACGAAACCGGGATTGATGAGAAGCAAGTTGTGACACGGCTGTGCGTTAGGTTTGACAGGCGTGGGAACATACCCAATGCTGAGAAAAAATACCGCTTTTCTCGGCAACCCCGAATTGTAGCGCGGGTTGATACCTAGCCAGCCGTGGCCACTGGTCAAATCGTCAGAAATTTTAGGTTTTACCCCGGTCTTGCCCGCGGCCATGCGACAGCATCGCTCGCATATCGCGCATGGAAATCGCCGATTCACTGCTCATTTTGAGGCGCGGCGCAGGTTTGAAGGCGTGGCCATAGGTGATTTCAAACGTCAACTCAATCTGGCCTTGGGCGTTGCGCATCTGCGCATTCATCGCTCCCAGCAGTTGCCTCTGCCAAGCTTTGCCGCGCAAACCCGCAAAACGCGCAGGGTGCAAATTGCGACCCAAACCGCGTAGCTCTTGCAACGCACGCTCGGGACTTTCAAACGTGAGCACGATACGCTCCATGTCCATCACCGGCTCGGCAAAGCCCGTGCTCACGAGCAAATCGCCCCAGTCATGCATATCAGTCAGCGGCTGGCTAATTTGCTGCCAGCCAAGGTTTTGATAGACGCTGCGCAGTTCTCGCGCCGTATCTGGCCCCAAGCAAGAAAACATCAAGAAACCTTCGACGGCCAACATACGATGCCATTCCTTGACCGTGGCTGCGGGGTCAGGCTCGGTGTGCAAAGCCATATTCGCCCAGACCATCTGCGCGCCGCCATCAGCCACAGCCTGCGCCATGGCTTGCGCTTTGCCTTGGAGTTTGGCAAGGATTGATTTCAAGCCGCCACGATTCGCTATTAAATAGTGAGCACTCTGCGCAGATTCTATGCCGGTAGGAGTCACTATTTGCTTAGAATTTGGGTATACAGCAGCCACTTGGGTATGCACCTGAACACCAGAGTTCAAAGCTCGCCAATTCACCCAAGCAGCGGGCTGCTGCTTGATCCAAGGCAAGCGCTGCGCCATGCGCTGGCCCACCTCTTCATGAAGCCAAGGCCACTGGCCTTTCAAGGCCTCGGCATGCGCCAAAGCTTGCCAGCGGCGGGCGGCTGCGGCATCAAGGGGTGGCGCGGTGATTTCAGTCATAAGAGGCCACGAGTATATTCAGTGCGAAATGAATGGAATTTTCACGCGCCTACTCTCCCATCTCTCACAGGGTGTGCCCAGTGCTTGCTGGGTCTGCCGCAGTTGGGCGCGCGAAGCGGTATGCGCCGACTGCCTCGCGCAGTTCGCCAAGCCCCGCCTGCGCTGCACTACCTGCGCCCTGCCTTTGGTCTCAGCATCTGGCGTGATGCGTTGTGGCGCGTGCCTCACGCTGGGCAGCGCCTTAGACAGTTGCCACGCAGCGGTCGATTACGCCTACCCTTGGGACAAGCTGCTACAGCGCTTGAAGTATTCAGATGCAGGCGATTTGACCGCGCAACCCGCACTCGCTGGCAGTTTGGCGCAGGTCATGCGCCACGTGGCGACGCAAAGCGATACGCTGGCCAAGGCTTTGACGCAAGCGCAGCGCTGCGATGCAGTCATTCCTATCCCGCTGCACCCTGATCGCCAGCAAGAGCGCGGCTTCAATCAAGCGCAGCAATTTGCCCAAGCCCTGCTACCAGTAGCTGCCCGCATCCGCACCGACCTGCTGCTGCGCGTCAAAAACACCGCTATCCAAGCCGATCTTCCGCGCGACACACGTATCGCCAATATGCGCCACGCCTTCGCTGCCGCGCCTGCTTTGGCGCATCAGCTCAAAGGATGCAGCGTGTTGCTGATCGATGATGTGACGACCACCACCGCTACCTTAAGCGCCGCCGCCAACGCGCTGCGGCAAGCCGGCGTTACGCATGTACACGCACTGGTGTTTGCGCGTACGGCTTGAGAAGCTGATTTTTAAGCAAAAAGTGCCTCCACCCGGCGTAAAATATGTGCGTAATGCTATGTATTTAATAGCAAACCAAGGCACAATCAATTCACCATCACCAACTTACCGCGCACGCCGCGTGAGGCGATCTGGGCGTAAGCGGTTTTAAGTTCGCTCATGGGCAAACTGCGGTCGATCACGGGTTTGATTTTTCCCTCGGCATACCAAGTGGCCAATTGCTTCATGTCGGCCATGAAGGCTTTGGGCTCGCGCTTGGTGAAATCGCCCCAGAACACGCCGACGATGCTCGCGCCTTTGAGCAGCGCGAGGTTAAACGGCAGCGCTGGGATTGGGCCACTGGCAAAACCAATCACGAGATAACGGCCACGCCATGCAATCGAGCGGAAGGCGGGCTCGGCAAACTGGCCGCCGATGGGGTCGTAAATTAAATCAGGCGCTTTTGTGCCTAGCGCTTCGCTGGCTGCTTTGATCGCGCTGCGAAATGCATCGTTGAAGGTTTCAGGGTCTTTGAATGCACCGTAGTTGATGACTGCATCTGCGCCGATTTGTTTGGCGAGATCACATTTTTCATCGCTCGATGCTGCAGCAATCACCTTCGCGCCATGCGCTTTGGCAATTTGCACCGCCGCCGTGCCCACACCGCCTGCTGCGCCCAATACGAGCACCGTCTCGCCCGCTTTGAGCTGGCCGCGATCCAAGAGCGCGTGGATGGTGGTGGCATAGGTCATGAGGAGAGATGCACCATCTTCAAACGTGAAGCCCGGTGGCATGGGCAGCGCGAGCATGGCTTGGCACACCGCATGCGTGCCAAAGCCGCCCGTGCCGTTCAAGCAAATCACGCTCTGGCCGACCTTGAGATGCGCCACGCCCTCGCCTACCGCCTCCACCACGCCAGCAAACTCCGAGCCGGGCACAAAGGGCAGCGGTGGCTTGAATTGGTATTTGTTCTCCACGATGAGCTTGTCGGGAAAGTTCAGGCTCGCGGCCTTGATGGCCACCAGCACCTCGCCCGCTTTGGGCGCGGGTGTGGGCAGCTCTTTCCAATTCAGGGCATCAACGCCAGTGGGAGTTTCGCAAAGCCAAGCGTGCATGAAGAGTCTCCAATCAGTATTCGATGCTCGCAGGATACCAGCCTGCCCGCGTTCAGCGTGTTAGCGTATGCACGCAGGTGACAGCCATAAAAAAAGCCCCGGGCTAATTCGCGCGGGGCTCGTGGGGGGAAGCGCGAATTAATCGCGCTCGCCGCCAAAAATGCCAAGCAGTGCCAGCAAGCTTTGGAACACGTTGAAGATGTCCATGTACAAAGCCAAGGTGGCACTGATGTAATTCGTCTCGCCGCCATCCATGATTTGCTTCAAGTCATAGAGCATGTAAGCAGAGAAGATGCCCACGCAGAGCATGCTGATCACAGCCATGCCAATCGTTGAGCCCATCAGCGCAAACACGATGCCGCCAACCAATACCACCAGTGAGCCCACGAATAGCCATTTGGCCATGCTGGAGAGGTCACGTTTGATCACGCTGGCAAGACTTGCCATCAAGAAGAATACGCCGGCCGTGCCGCCAAACGCCGTCATGATCAAGCTAGGGCCGTTTTTAAAACCGAGCACAGAAGCAATCATGCGCGAGAGCATGATGCCCATGAAGAAGGTAAACGCTAACAGCACAGGAACGCCAGCGGCTGAGTTCTTGGTTTTCTCAATCGCAAACATGAAGCCAATCGCACCGCCCATAAACAAGGCAATCGACATGAAAGTGCCCATGCCACGCAGCACATTCGTCAGGCCGGTGGCCATAGCCAGCCAGGCGCCGAGCACGGTAGGAATCATGCTGAGAGCCAGCAGCCAGTAGGTGTTGCGCAGCACGCGGTTGCGCTCAGCGCCTTGTAGCGCGCCAGAGGGGTGTAAAACAATCGTATCGCTCATAGGGTTCTCCTGTGACTGCTTATGAAAACGCAGTATCCACAAATTCTAGAGCAAAACTGTAGGAATAGTGCAAGACAACCGTTTCCTACTTTTTGTATGGACTCTGTAGCCTTTTTTTGTGGTTTGGGCATGTCCAGTTGCCGTTATGCTCATTCTTTTTCAAACTCTGGACAAATCCCATGAAAACCAAATCCGTACTCGAAGCTGCTGATGTGAAAGCTATTTTGGCCGCTGCCGAGGCAGAAGCTGTGAAAAACAACTGGGCGGTGACGATTGCCGTGGTGGATGATGGCGGCGCACTGCTGGGCTTGCAGCGCTTAGACGGCGTGGCCGCGATTTCCTCCCATATCGCGCCTGCCAAAGCACAAACCGCTGCGCTTGGCCGCCGCGAGAGCAAAATTTATGAAGACATCATCAACGGCGGGCGCTTCAGCTTCCTGAGCGCGCCAGCCGTGCAAGGCATGCTAGAAGGCGGCGTGCCGATCATGAAAGATGGCCAATGCATCGGCGCAGTGGGCGTGAGCGGCGTGAAATCAACAGAAGATGCGCAAATTGCCAAGGCTGGCATTGCGGCACTGGGGCTGTGATGCTGTGTTGCGCAGAGAATTGCTACTAAAATAATAGCAATCTGCGCAATATTTCTCCCGGCTACTGGCCGATTTTGCTTAAGAATCAGGATAAAAAAGCGTCTGGATCTATCTCTCGCGTCTTCGCTTCGATCCAGCTTTCCACCTCACGCATCATCTCCTCAGGCTCGCGGCCTGCACTGCTGATCTGCGGGCCAATCACCACATCAATCACGCCGGGCGTTTTCACAAAGGCTTTGCGCGGCCAATGCTTGGCGCAGTTCACCGCAATCGGCACCACGGGGCGACCCGTCTCACAAGCGAGCCGTGTGCCTCCTGTTTTGTAATGGCCTTTTTGGCCACGGGGTATGCGCGTGCCTTCTGGGAACATGATCACCCACACGCCTTCACCCATCAAGCGTTTGCCTTGCGCCACCACTTTGTTGAACGCCTCCGAGCGCTTGCTGCGGTCGATATGAATCATGTCCATGCGCGCCATCGCCCAGCCGAAGAAGGGCACATACAGCAGCTCGCGCTTAAACACATAGGCCAGCGGATGCGGCATGATGCAAGGCAGCAAAAAAGTCTCCATCGTGGACTGATGCTTGCATAGCAGCACGGCGCCTTCTTTGTCGCCTTGCGGCAAATTCTCCAGCCCGTGCACGCGCCAGCTCACGCCGCAAATCACCTTGAGGCCCCACATCGCACACTTGAGCCAGCCCGCGCACATCCAATACATGCGCGTGGAGCTGACAAACAGCGAAGCAATCACCACAAAAATCGCCCACGGCATCACGGTGAGCATCATCCACAGCATGTGAATCGTGGAGCGAACAAAAGCGAGTGCGTAGGCCATAAATTTCAAGAAGGATTGTTGATCACATACTGTGCGAAAGCCGCCAAATCCTCATGCACGCGAGTGTGCTCAGGACAATCTGCTGGCACTTCGCCGCTTGACAAGCTGCCACGCAAACCCAGCGATTTGCCTGTGAGCACCAGATGCGGCACACAGCCCGCTGCCACGCCCGCTTGCAAATCGCGCGGCGTATCGCCAGCGGTATGCACGGCGCTCTCGCTCGGGTCGATGTTGTAGCGCTTGAGAATTTGCGTGAACAAACCGGGCAGTGGCTTGCGGCAATCGCAAGCATCTTCAGGCTGATGCGGGCAATAAAACACCGCATCAATGCGCCCGCCCACAGCAGCGAGCAACTTGTGCATCTTGGTATGCATGGCGTTCAGCGTATCCACATCGAACAACCCACGCCCCAAGCCCGATTGATTGCTCGCCACCACCACACGCCAACCCGCCTGATTGAGCCGCGCAATCGCCTCCAGCGCACCGGGCAGCGGCAGCCACTCCTCGGGCGATTTCACATAATCATCCCGATCATGATTGATCGTGCCATCGCGGTCGAGGATGATGAGTTTCATGCGACGCCTGCCTCTTGCGCGCGGCGCTTTGCCCATTGAGCAATGGATTGCACGGGGTGTGGCGTTGCTAAACTCGCGATTCGCTCCATCAGAATATTCAATTCAATTAGGCGATGCTTGAGAAGCGCGCGAACGAAATCTGCATCCTTCTCCCGAGCAGCCACGCACTTAGAAACCGCTAAATCATGCACCTCCGGGCAAATGACTGTCACTTCACCCACGTAATACAACTGCTCACGGCTTCGCCAATCGGGCGGCATCACCGCAGTCTCTGGGCCAACGCCATCTGCGTGATAACCATAAGTTAAATCGAAACTAGACATCGCGCCAATTGCGCCATCAATCAAATCTGCTTTCTCTGGCGCGAGTGCTGGAAATAAATCGATTTCGCGTGACACCAGTAACTCCTCTGGCGCATGAGGAAAAGCCATCAGAATAGCTTGACTGCCTACTACGAAGAAGGAGTTTTCTTGCGTGATTGCAGCGGCTGCACGAAGCACATGCTCGACTTCTGAGCGCTTCATGCAGCGCGCCTGCTGTTTTGCAAAAGCTGATGCCGCTCAACTGGAGTGATGAGCACACCCATTGGCGAGACGCTGCGCAAATGCTCGGCGTGGTCGGTTTTTGCGGTGATGGAGCGCACAAGTTGCTCAATCGGCTGAGACAGTAGATCGCGCCACTCATTCCACAATATCTGTGATCGATTGGCACCCACTTTGCTCTGCCAAGCTTCTAACTGCTGCTTCACTTGATCTACGCGTGCTGGCTCAGCTTGCAAGCGCTCGCCCGCCAACTCATGGGCTGCGAGTAAGAAGGCATCAATTTGCTGCTGGCGGTTCATAAGTGAATGATAAAGGCAGCTCTGATTGTGATCAAGCCGCCAACTTAGACAGATCAGCCACGCGGTTCATGGCTTGGTGCAGCGTGGCGATCAGGCCTAGGCGGTTGGCGCGGATGGCGGGGTCATCGTGGTTTACCATGACTTTATCGAAGAAGGCATCGACGGGGTCTTTCAAAGCTGCCAAAGCCTTTAAATTCTCTTCAAATTGGCCATTCACCCAAGCAGAATCAGCACGGATAGCTACGATTTTGAGAGCATCTGCGAGCGCTTGCTCTTCGCCAGCTTGCAGCAAAGCAGGATTGATCTTGGCTTCTACAGCGCCTTCCACCTTTTTGAGGATGTTGCCGACGCGCTTGTTGGCGGCGGCGAGAGCGGGCGCCTCGGGCAGTTGCGCGAAGGTGCGGACGGCGGCGAGGCGCTTTGGGATATCAGCCCAAGTCGTCATACCAGGTGCATTTATAACGGCATCGACTTCGCTATTTGATGCGCCAGCGTCTCTCAAATAACCTTTGAGTCGTTCAAAAAGGAAGATGCCAATGTCACTATGCGCATCACCGAGCAATCCATTTGGGAAACTCGCGAAACTAATATTCACCAATTCGTGAAACTGCAAAGGTAAGTTGCGTTCAATGAGCATGCGAATCACGCCCAATGCATGACGACGCAATGCAAACGGATCTTTGTCGCCCGTAGGTTGATTGCCAATCCCAAACATACCTGCCAGCGTCTCCAGCTTATCGGCGAGTGCTACCACCACGCCCACTTGATTGCGCGGCAACTCATCGCCTGCAAACCTAGGCTTGTAATGGTCTTCAATCGCAGCGGCCACTTCTGACGTTTCTTTGTCGTTCAGCGCGTAGTAGCCACCCATAATGCCTTGCAGCTCGGGAAATTCGCCCACCATGTCGGTGAGCAAATCGGCTTTGGCGAGCAGCGCTACGCGGTCTGCTTGCTTGGCGAGCAAATCGCCACCGAGTTGCTGGCCAATCGCTTTGGCAATCGCCCGCACCCGCTCCACGCGCTCACCTTGACTGCCCAGCTTGTTGTGATACACCACTTTGGCCAACTGCGGAATGCGCGATTCGAGCGTTTTCTTGCGGTCTTGATCAAAGAAGAATTTGGCATCGGCCAAGCGCGGCCGCACGACGCGCTCGTTGCCGCCGATGACAAAGCTGGCGTCTGCTGGCGAAATGTTGCTGACCACCAAGAATTTGTTGGTGAGCTTGCCCGAGGCATCCAGCAGCGGGAAATACTTTTGGTTGGCCTTCATCGTGAGAATCAAGCATTCCTGCGGCACATCGAGGAATTGCTTTTCAAATTCGCAGATCAACACATTGGGGCGCTCAACGAGTGCGGTCACTTCATCGAGCAACGCCTCATCATCAATCGGCTTCACATTGCCGCCGACTTTGGCAGCAGCGGCTGCTAACTGCTTCGCAATCTCTACCTTGCGCGCGGCGAAGCTCGCCACCACCGCACCGTCTTTCTCCAGCGTGCTGGCATAAGCATCTGCATCCGCAATCACCACGGGCGATTTGGCTGCTTCAAAGCGATGGCCTTGTGTGCTGTTGCCTGCCTTCAAGCCCAGCGCTGTGACGGGCACCACTTCTGAGCCATGCAAAGCCAGCAAAGAATGTGCAGGCCGCACAAAGCTCACACTGCTCCAGCCGGGCAGAGAGCAATTGGATTCGAGCTGATAACTCATCACTTTCGGAATGGGCAGCTTGGCAATCGCCTCAGCCAAGGCTTTTTGCAAGCCTTCAGCCAAAGTTGCACCCTTGGCTGTGCTCTCGTAATACAAGGCTTCAGCTTTGCCATCCATCGCGCGCTTGAGGCTCGCCACAGCAGATTCATCCGCACCCAAAGCTTGCAATTTCTTCAGCAACGCAGGCGAGGCTTTGCCATCTGCACCGATACCCACGCTCACTGGCATGAGCTTTTGCGAAATCGCTTTGTCAGCCGCTTGCGAAGCAACCGCAGTCACGTGAGCCGCCAAGCGACGCGGCGAGGCAAAGCTGGTGAGCTTGGATTCGCTGGTCGCCAAGCCTTGTAACTTGAGCTGATCCAACAGTACAGAAGCAAATGCATCACCCAGCTTCTTCAAAGCCTTGGGCGGCAACTCTTCAACAAACAGTTCAACGAGAAGATTTTTAGTTGTCATGGCAATTCTCAAGCGGCTTTCTTTTCCATCTGCGCTACCCATTCAGGCGGGGCCATGGGGAAGCCTAGGCGTTCGCGGGATTCGTAGTAGCTTTGTGCCACAGAGCGGGCGAGGTTGCGAATGCGGCCAATGTAGGCGGCGCGCTCGGTCACGCTGATCGCGCCGCGCGCATCGAGCAAATTAAAGCTATGCGCGGCTTTGAGCACTTGCTCATAGGCGGGTAGCGCGAGCTGCTGCTCGATCAAATACTTGGCTTGCTTCTCATGAGCAGTGAATGCGGTGAAGAGAAAATCTGCATCGCTGTGCTCGAAGTTGTAGGCGCTTTGCTCTTTTTCGTTTTGCAGATAGACATCGCCGTAGCTCATCGTGTCTGTCCACTTCAGGTTATAGACGTTGTCCACGCCCTGCAAATACATCGCCAAGCGCTCCAGGCCATAGGTGATCTCGCCGGTGATTGGCCTGCAATCAATGCCACCAACTTGTTGAAAGTAGGTGAACTGCGTGACTTCCATGCCATTGAGCCACACCTCCCAGCCCAGCCCCCAAGCGCCGAGCGTGGGGTTTTCCCAATCGTCTTCCACGAAGCGGATGTCGTTTTTCTTCAGATCAAAGCCTAGCGCTTCAAGCGAGCCGAGGTACAGCTCCAAAATATTGCTGGGCGCAGGCTTGAGCACCACTTGGTATTGGTAATAGTGCTGCAAGCGATTAGGATTCTCACCATAGCGGCCATCTTTGGGGCGGCGGCTGGGCTGCACGTAAGCAGCTTTCCAAGGCTCAGGGCCGAGTGCTCTTAAAAACGTAGCAGTATGCGAAGTACCTGCGCCGACTTCCATGTCGTAGGGCTGCAAAAGCGCGCAACCTTGCTTGTCCCAATAGGACTGCAAGGTGAGGATGATTTGTTGAAATGTGAGCATGGAAGAGAAAAAGCAATGCGAACTGGCGAAAACCCTTGATTTTACGAGCCTTCTGCGGGCTTAAGCTGCGCGTATGAACGCACAACAAATTGCTCTGTCCTTGGTGCTGGCCACGATGGTGTTTTCCATCGCGCTGGAATTGAAGCTGGAAGACTTCAAACGCGTGGCGCAAACGCCGCGCGCAGTCATCGCGGGCTTGATCCCGCAGTTCATTTTGCTACCCGTGGGCACTTGGGCGGCCACGCTGATGTTGGATTTGCCGCCCAATGTGGAGGCGGCCATGATGCTGGTGGCAGCCTGCCCAGGCGGCTCACTGTCGAATGTGATCACGCATTTTGGGCGCGGCAACACTGCGCTTTCAGTGAGCATTTCTGCCGTGGCGGCTTTGATTGCACTAGTTGCCACACCGTTTAATTTTGCGTGGATGGTAGGCAGCAACCCTGTAACTGCTGCCTGGATGCGCAGCTTATCGATCGATCCGAGCGGCATTTGGCTCAGTCTGCTCATCATTTTGGCGATTCCCATGCTGCTGGGCATGACCTTGGCCTACAAGCTGCCCCAGTTAGCTGCCAAGCTCACCAAACCATTGGCGAACTTTTCCTTGGTGATGCTCTTTGCTTTCATCGTTTTGGGGCTGCTCAAAGAGCGCAGCAGCTTGACCTTGGCGCTGCTTCCCACACTAGGTTTGGTGATTGCCCATAACGCCCTCGGGCTCACATTGGGCTGGCTCACCTCCAAGGCATTTGGCGTGGCTGCCCGCGACCGCCGTGCCATCATGATCGAAGGCGGCATGCAAAACTCTGGCCTTGCCTTGGGCATCATCGCACTGCAATTCAACAACGACTTTGGCATGGTGACGATTGCCGGTCTGTGGGGCATTTGGCATATCGTGAGCGGGCTGGCCTGTGCTTACATCTGGCGTGCGCAGGATCGACAAGCGCGCACATCTACCTAGCACATCGGCACTTTTTCAATCCATGAGACAATACGAGTTGGTAGCGCAATGCTGCCTCCTGTTAGCACTTCCGCGTCGTTTTGCTCTCAGCCTTTGAATGCTACGCAGCGCGTAGCTGACGCAAACTCCCGATTGCTTCGGTTGAAAGCATCGGGTTTGCATAGAAAATTTTTCATGACATTTGATACCTTGGGTCTCGCACCCGCCTTGCTCAAAGCTGTTGAAGCTGAGGGCTACACCACTCCCACACCCGTTCAAGCGCAAGCTATTCCGCATGTGCTCGCTGGCACTGATTTGCTCGCTGGCGCGCAAACTGGCACCGGCAAAACCGCAGCGTTTACCTTGCCTATGCTGCATAAGCTCTCCTTTGGCCGCAGCGTGCCCAATAAATTTGGCAACCCCGGCGTGCGTGCCTTGATCCTCACGCCCACGCGCGAGCTGGCTGCGCAGATCGATGAAAGCATCAAGACTTACGGTAAATTCTTGCAGCTCAAATCCGCCGTGATCTTTGGCGGCGTGGGCATGAACCCGCAAATTGCGCAGCTGCGCCGAGGCGTGGATATTTTGGTGGCGACTCCTGGCCGCTTGCTCGACCTAGCTGGTCAAGGCGTGCTCGATTTGCAAACCGTGCAAATGCTCGTGCTCGACGAGGCCGATCGTATGCTCGACATGGGCTTCATTCACGACATTCGCAAAATCCTCGTGCTTTTACCGAAGCAACGCCAAACGCTGCTCTTCTCAGCTACGTTCTCAGGCGAAATCCGCGAGCTGGCGCAGAGCTTTTTGCACAACCCGCAAAGCATTCAAGTCACACCACCCAACAGCACGGTGCAGCGCATCACGCAAAGCTGGAGCTTGGTGAGCCGCGATAAGAAAAAAGAAGCACTGGCGCACATCATCCTCAAAAACGATTGGAACCAAGTGCTGGCTTTCACCCGCACGAAGTTTGGTGCCAACGACGTGGCTGCGTATTTAGAAAAGCAGGGCATCAGCGCGATGGCCCTGCATGGCAACAAAAGCCAAAGCGCTCGTACGCAAGCGCTAGCTGAATTCAAAAGCGGCAAGCTGCGCGCACTCGTAGCCACCGATATTGCCGCGCGCGGCATTGACATTGAAGAATTGCCGCATGTGGTGAACTACGAAGTGCCCAATGTGAGCGAAGACTATGTGCATCGTATTGGCCGCACAGGCCGCGCGGGCAAAGATGGCTATGCCGTGAGTCTCGTTTGCCTCGATGAAGAAGGCTTCATGCAAGACATTGAAAAATTCACCAAGCAACGCATTCCGCGCGAAGACATGGCTGAATTTGCACCCGCACCCAGCGAAAAAGCCATGCCCATGGCCATGGGCCGCCAGGTGCTGTGGGGCGGCGCAGGCAAAGCGCCCAGCCGCGAAGAAATGTCGGCAGCGGGCAAATCAGCTCGCCGCGAAATGATGCAGCGGATTAACGTGCGCAAAGAAGGCGAACGCGCTGCGGGTGGTGGCCGCAATGGCGGCGGTGGTTCTCGCTCGGGTTCGGGTGCACGCTCTGGCGCAGCGCCTGCTCGTGCGCCTGCTCGTGCGCCAACTCATGCACCTGCCCACGCACGCACGTCGCATAGCGCAGGTGGTCAGCCCGATCCGATGCGCACGGGTGTGGACAGCTTTGCAGGCCGTGGCCGCTCGGGCGGCGGTGGTGGCAATACTAGTAGCCGGGGTCGCTCAGGTGGCGGCGGTGGCTCTGGTGGTGGCGGTTTTGGAGGCAATTCAAATGGCAACTCATTCGGCGGATCGCGCAACTCGGGTGGCGGCCAGCGCTCAGGGGGCAACTCCGGCGGTGGCTCTGATCGCGGGGGCTACAGGTCTGGTCGGTAAAGAGTTACTGGCCTTACTTCTTGCAGACAATGCTTGTCGCGAGGTGCACAGCCTCGTGCGCAAGCCTTCGCCACAGCAGCATGCCAAGCTGCGCAGCCATGTGGTGGATTTTGCCGCTCTCACGCAAAGCCCACCGACACTGCCGCAGATTGACGAGGTGTACATCTGCCTTGGCACAACCATCAAAGTAGCTGGCAGCAAAGAAGCTTTCAAGGCGGTAGATTTTGATGCTTTTGTGGCAGTAGCCGGCATAGGCATTGCGCAGGGCGCTACGAAATTAGGAGTAATCTCTGCGATGGGCGCGAGCAGCAGCTCCAGCGTTTTCTACAGCCGCATCAAAGGCCAGATGGAAGAAACCATCTCCAAATTGGGTTACCAGAGCGTCACCATCGTGCGCCCCTCCTTCTTGGCCGGTGATCGTGAATCTCTCCAGCAAGCCAGCCGCCCCAGTGAGAACATCGCACTGGCCGCAATGCACCTCTTCAACCCGTTCATCCCCAACAATTACAAAGCCGTGCAAGCCAGTGATGTGGCGGCTTCTTTGCAGCGCCAAGTGAGGAAAGCTGTTGCCGGGCAAACTATTCTACTTTCGGGGCAGTTGCACTCATGATGATCGAAATGTATGCTCTGTTCAT
>JAYVJQ010000154.1:0-3975 GCA_043769055.1 Allobrachymonas sp. | reverse complement strand
ATCGCGCACCATGCCCGAGCCCCAGACTTGCGCCAGTTGTTTGGCTTCATCAGTGATGGCTGGATCGTCGGTGAACTTGCGGTAGAACGGGTCTTGCGTGAAGTTCACGTTGCGCACGGTCTGCTCGCTGGCTATTGGGTTGCCTGCTGCATCGGTGCGGGTCTTGGTGAACGTGCTCTGGCCTGTGCTCTCGCCCCGGGTATCGGTGATTGTGATGATGGGCATGCCGTTACCGGGCACGGGTGTGCTTTGCGTTAGCTGCCCCAGCTTGATCTGGCTGATGCCTCGCTCGGTGAGGGTTTGAAGCTCGCTGACTTGAGAAACACCATCTTGGTTGGCATCTTGCCAAACTTTGAGTTCTGCGAAAGCTGCGTCAGCGCTGCTGATGAGCTTGTCGCGATTGCTGTCCAGTAGGCGCAGGGCTTCAAAGCCGTTTCTAGCGAGCAGGGGGCTGCCCGGGCCGCTGTAAGGGCTGGTGGCTGTGCCAATCTGGGTTTGATCGCCAAAGAGTTCTCGGCCTGAATCGATCTGGCCATTGCCATTCAAATCTCGCACCAAGAGGCCATCGTCTGCCTTGACCCATTGGCTGCCTGCGCGGATGCCGTCGGCGTTGTGGTCGAACAATACGCTGCTCGATGAATTGGTGAGTTCGATGCCGTCGCCGTCTAGGTCTAGGACGAGGGGGTCTCGGGGGGCTGTCCAGCGTTGGCCGGCATCGAAGTCGCGGCGGCAGATCGGGTCAATAGGAGATTGATAGCCCGGTATTCTCCAATATTCAATCGGCAGTGGCGGAAAATTGTTACCAGTGTCGTCTTTACCGGAAGAAAGTGTATCGTGCAAATCGAAAACCTCGTCGAGGAATAGGGCGTTCATTTCATTAAGACCTTTGATTTTTATTATTGTTTGTCATGATTAAAGCCTGATTTGATAATGCTTTCAAGAAGCGTTCATCAATTGTTCTGCTTAGTAAAGACATAGTTTTGACTCCTTTTCTTCGATTCGCATGAAGCCCTGCCCCCAGCTTCTCAGCTTGCCCGGCAGTGAGCCATCCTTCTAAATCGCGCGTTATAAACACGGTTGGCTTGCCAGCCAACAACGCAGCCGAAGTCATACCCATGCCACCGTAGCTAAGCACAGCTTGGCATTCTTTAAGCGCAGCATCCAAGCGCACAGTGTGGTTGACCGTCTTGACGTATTCCGTTTGCCAAGCTTTGAGCTGCTGGTCCGTTGCTCCGCGCAGCACCACAAAAAACTCAAAATTGCTGATGAGAATTTCTTGCCTGATTTTTTCTAAAAATTGCAACTCGGTAGTTAGATAAGCAAACACCTTTGGCTTGCCAGTATTGAGCCACTGCGCAAGCGGCCCCAGATCCGTCACAAATACCGGCGCTGAATACTTCACATCTCCTATGCGCTGCTCTGCAAACGCATCCAGCTCCCTCAGGCACAAGAGCTGCGTTTCGTCGGCTTGAAATATCTCATAAGCTGCTTTCAGATTCACCTGCGGCAAAACTTTGTTTACCGTTTGGATGATTCGAGCATCGGCTACACCACTAACGGCATTCCCGGGATTCCTGAAAGAAGGCAAAGGCGCTTTCATGGGCGGCAGTTCAAAGGGCAATGCCAATAGCTTCGTTTTGATGCCACGCGCCCGAGCGCACAACAAGGACAGCGGTGCATAAGAAGCTACTAGCAAATCAGGCTTGACCAAATTAAGCAAGTTATTCCAAGCATAAACGAGCCCCGCCAAATGCTGCTCATGAGAAAACCCGAATATCTCCAGCACATCGGCCATCGTCTGGGGTTGCACATCATGCACAGAGAATTTCTTGTCCAAATGGAAAGGTGCTTGCAACAATTCGAAGTCTTCTTGTCGCAGCAAGTTACCTGCTTCGCGCACGTCTTTGAGCGCAAACACGCAGCGCCAGCCTTTTGACTTCAGATCACGTGCTAACGGCAGCATGGGCATGATGTGGCCAAAGCCTAGGCCAATTTCCCAAGTGAGTAAGGCGGTGCGTTTCATATGCAGCCTTGGTGAACGAGTGATACTCTGCTGCTAGGCAATGGCTTTTGAGTGGATGGCAATGTTTTCCATTCGATTACATGTTAATTTTTGATTTGAGCACGTAATTTTTGGCGCTGTTCAAAGCTTGCATAGTCATTGATGTTTTCTAGCTGGCCCAGCTTGAAAAAACCAACGGCTAACTTAGGATCATCAAATTCATAACCAAAGAACGCCGCTCCACCCCGGCGGTTGTAATACTCCAGCATGTAGCGTTTGAGTAGATTCTCATCAATCGGCTCAGAAAATGACAATCCACAAGTGGCATTGAACTCATGTTGCGCTCTGAAATGTTGTTGCGGCGATTGCATATCGTCAGCATCAAACATTTCCAAAAAATGACGCCCAATATAAATGTAATGAAGATGCAGACTGCCAAACTCAAGCGTTGGAGAAAAGAATTTGAACTCGTGCGCACGAAACTCTTCTTTCAAATCGTAAGCAGCGGGCAAATGGTTGAAATCGAGGTTGAAAATGTATTGCTGTTTGCCACCAAAATAATTGGGTAATTCGTATTCCAACCAATGAATCAACAAATTCATTTCATGCGCAAGTTGTCGTTCGTCTTGAGTGCGCGGCTTCTTAAAAAACTCTGGGAACTCGATGTGCAATTGATTCAGTGCAATTTGCCAATTGCTTCGATCTATTTGCTGGAGGGTGAAGCCCAACTTCTCGGCACATCGTTTCAAGCGTTCTAATGCTTCGCGGATTTCTGTAGGAGTGGCAAAACCATGCCTGTGATTCACATCCATGCGCTTGAGATACGCTGGTCGCATTTTGGCCAATTGCGCTGCCCAGCGAGCGGCAGTCCAACTTGGGTTGAGTTGATAGACCAAGCGCGTTTGGCAGGAGAGCGTGAACTGGATGCGTGCGCGACCGGCGGAACTAACCCCTGCAATGAGTCGCTTCTCGCGCAACTGATTAACACTCTGCGGAGCAACGGCACTGCCTTGAGGCAAAGATAATGTCTCGATGCGTTTCATGCTGCACCTTGATTTTTCGGGGCATCGCCTGCAATCGCCACCCCTTGTGTACCGGTAGCCATGCCCTGCACCTCATGCGCATCCTGCCCATCAGCCTGCTTACCAATCCTGATCACCCCATCCACCTGCAGCGCCTTCGGCATCGCATGCGTAATAAACAGCATCGTGACCTTACCCTTGAGCTGATTGATCGTCTTGGCAAAGGCTTCAGCGGTTTGCGCATCTAAGGCGCTGGTGGCTTCATCAAAGATCAGAATTTTGGGGCGCTTGATCAGGGCGCGTGCAATCGCCAAGCGCTGCTTTTGCCCACCAGAGAGGCCAACTCCGCGCTCGCCCACCTCCGTTTGGTAGCCTTGCGGCAGTTGCTCCAATGTCTCATGAATGCCCGCCAGCTTGGCCGCTTGCATCACCTGCTCCAGCGTTGCCCCCGGGTTGCCAGCTTGTAAGTTGGCCACAATCGTGCCGCTGAAGAGGATGGTCTCTTGCGGCACCACACCGAAGTAAGCCCGCAGCTCGTTGGCGCTCAGGTTGCGAATGTCTACCCCATCAATCTGGATGCTGCCCTCACTGGGCTGGTAGAAGCCCAAGAGCAGCTTGGCCAGCGTGCTCTTGCCGCTGCCACTCGGCCCCATGATGGCCAAGGTGCTGCCGGGGCGGATGTGGAGTTGTAAATTGCGGTAGAGCAAAGGATGCTGCTCGCTGTAGCGAAAGGCGAGGCCCTCAATCTCGATGCGGCCCGGGCCATCTTGGGCGCGTTTGGGGGTGAGGCTATAGGGCTCTGCGGGGGCGTTCATCACATCGCCCAAGCGCTGGACGGA
Source organism: Allobrachymonas sp. (assembly GCA_043769055.1). Lineage (GTDB taxonomy): Bacteria > Pseudomonadota > Gammaproteobacteria > Burkholderiales > Burkholderiaceae_C > JANMDU01. The sequence goes on along the minus strand of JAYVJQ010000154.1, from coordinate 112 downwards.
CAGGCTGACTTGCTGGAATTGCGTCCATAAGCCCACAATGCGCAACACAGGCTGGCTCAGCTTGCCGGCAAACATTTGAAACGCCACCAGCATGCCGACGGTGAATGCGGCA
>JAYVJQ010000153.1:0-4992 GCA_043769055.1 Allobrachymonas sp. | reverse complement strand
AAAAATACTTTCAGATAGTCCTCAGGGGGGGCTATCCAGCCTATGTATGCAAAGAATAGAGACAACATCACAAAAGATATGCTGACGCCGATAACTTCTAAGAGCAATCGCGCAAAGTAAATATCTTGAATTTTTACATTGCGGTGGTACATCAAGGCTAAATTTGGGGTGATAGCGCCAAGGCATCTTGCAGGCATGCTGCGCCATAAAAGCACGCTTGAATAGCCCGTTAAAGCAAAAGCAACGATTGGAAGATTGGAGCCATGAGACGCGCCAGAAAGCGTCCATAGTGCTGTTACACCCAAAGTAAAAATCATTGGCTCTACAAACAACCACAGAAAGCCAATGTTGTGTCTGCCAAAACGCGTCAACACCTCTCGCATGAGGAGCGCATGAACAATTCTTTTTTGGATGATCCAAGATTTTGAAATATTTGTCGCGCTCATACTTAGTGGATTCAGTCTTGATGTTCGCGAACGCCAGCCAGCAGCATGCTGATGATTCCCCAAGCGATCAAGCCCATCAATAAAGTAGAGAAAATACTTTTCAGTCGCTTAGGCTCAACTGCTACATCTGGGGTGTTGGGTTGAGCAATGCGCTCAAGGTAGAGAACTTTTCTGCGTGCTTCATTTTTTGCATTTTCTAATGATGTCAGTGCGGCGGCGAGCTGTCTTTCGGCGAAGGCTCTGTCTAAAGATAAGCGCTCGAATTCGGTAGCCTTGTTGGTCAGTGAATTTCCGCCGCTTCCTGAAATTTTTGCCATTTCAGAATCGATTTCTTTTTGTAGCGCAGTGCTACGTTTCTGTAAAACGGGTATTTGTGGGTTTTGCGGTGCGATTGCACTGGTCTGAGCAAGTTGCATTTTGGTGGCAATTAGCTCATCTTGGAGTTTGCTAATGAGCTGCAGTTGAATGACAGACTGGCGTTCAGGGTCAAATACTGCGCGCTGATTGCGAAAAGTGGCAAGCGCCAATGCTGCAGCTTTTGCAATTCGCTCGGCATCATTTACCTCTGTTTGGGCGAATTTGATCAAATCTTGCCGACCTCTTTCATTCATTTGGTTAACGAGTTGTTCGCTCATATTGAGTAGCGATTCGTTAATCGCCTGCGACTGCTTTGCATCGAAGGCGCGAACTTTTAAAGTGCTGATGTTTGAAGCGCTGTCATGCGTGATTGAGACTTGTTTTCCGTAGTACTTATAAAAAGACTCAAAACTGTCATCGTCGAAGACCGCCGGAAAGCGCGAAAGGATGTCTATATTTTGATTGGAATACGAACTACGAGCTTGTAGCTTTAAATCTAAGTGCGAAAGCGCGTCTCGCGACAGAACAAAATCTTGCACGGAAAGAGAATCATCTTGTGAGCGCGAAAAGCCTGAGCCAGAAAGTATGCTGCCTAACAGACCAGAGCTTTGCGTTCGCTGAGGGCTGCGCACCATGAATTTAGATTCAGAGATATAAACATCAGAAGCGATGAATCCGAAGTAAATACCGCTGCAAAGTGTCGGTATCAACACGAGGAGCAAAAAAAGTGGGTTTCTCAATAATTTGAGTTTGGATAAAGTCAAAGCAATCACCTATGCGCGGCCGTAAATATCGTCGTATCGGATGATATCGTCTTCGCCTAGGTAATTGCCAATTTGCACTTCAACAATTGCAACAGGAGCAGTGGTGTGATTCTCTAGCCGATGCTTTTGCTCGCATTGGATAAAAACATGCTCGCCAACGTTGTAAACAGCAGTTGTGTCGCCGACCGTGATCGTAGCGGCGCCTTGCACGACGACCCAGTGCTCAGAGCGGTGTTTGTGAGATTGCAAAGAGAGTCTGCCGCCCGGCTCAACAACGATATGCTTGATTTGATGCTCAGTGCCTTGGTCTAACGATTCGTAGCTGCCCCATGGCCGCGTCACCTTGACATGAGAGCTGATGAGTTGCGATTGTTGCTTGGCGAGCTCTTCAACGATTTGCTTGACGCCTTGCGTTTCTTCTCTGTGAGAGATGAGCAATGCGTCTGGCGTGTCGATGACCACCAGATTACTAACACCGACGATGGCTACAGTTTTATTGGCTTTAACGTAATTTTGCTGCGCGTTGTAAGAGATAACGGCTGATTCTATGGGTTGAGCTTGTTCGGCTTGTGAATGCAAATCAGCCACTGCCGACCAAGATCCCAAGTCTGACCACTGCGTATCGAGTGACACCATGGCCACGGATTCGCTGCGCTCGAATACGGCGTAATCAACGCTGGTGCTCGGGCAATCTTGCAGTGGCTTTGCGCCCAAAGTTGTAAATGCTCCGCGACTTGTGCTTTCGCTCAGGCTAGCAGCACAAGCATGCGAGATTTTTGGCTCGAATCGCTCTATTTCTTCGAGAAATTTAGCAGCCCGCATCACAAACATGCCACTGTTCCAGCTGAAGCCACCGATTTGGAGCATTTGCTCTGCGCGTTCGAGCTGCGGCTTTTCTACAAAGTTTTTAACGTTGTGCAAAAGAGGCAAATTCAAGGCATTGCCAGCTTCAAGATAGCCAAAGCCTGTTTCTGCTTTGTTGGGTTTGATGCCAAAGGTGACGAGGTAGTCGGCATATGCACCATCAATGGCTGCATGGATGGCTTTCTTGAAAGCATCTGTTTGCGGCATGTGGTGATCAGAGGGCAAGACAAGCATGCAGACATCGGATTCTGGATGGCGATTGTGTAAATAGATCGCGGCGCAGGTGATGGCGGCAGCCGTATTTCTAGCGATAGGTTCTAGCAAGTATGAGATGGGCTTGTTTGTGAAGCCAGCAGAATGAGATTTAGCTAAGCCTTCATGCGCTGCGCTGCATACGATCAAAATTTCATCAATATCATCTACAGCGCTAGCGCGGAGGACGGTTTGCGCTAGCAGCGAGGTGCCGTCGCTGAAGACCTGAAATTGCTTGGGCTCTGATAAACGCGAAACTGGCCACAGCCGAGACCCGGATCCACCTGACAAGATGACTGCTGTCCTTTTTTTCATGAGCAAAAGCTGATTTCGTAGTGGAAAGTACTAATACTGCCATAAAACGATTGATAGCGATTAGCAATATTTCCACTTTCGAGCTGTTTAGTTCATCAGAACTGTTGAATTTTCCAGCATGCCGCTTTGCGCGCTGCCATTTTCTAGACGTTCATCAACGAACGCGCATGCCTGGCTGCGCGCCGGGGAAGGGTTCGAGCACATAAATGCCGGGCTGGTTTTTTTCATCTTGATGAGAGCCAGCAAGAACCATGCCTTCGCTGATGCCGAACTTCATCTTTCGCGGCGCGAGGTTGGCCACCATCACCGTGAGCTTGCCCACGAGTTGCTCGGGCTTATACATGCTGGCGATGCCGCTGAAGACGTTGCGCGTCTTTCCTTCGCCCACATCAAGGGTGAGGCGCAGCAGCTTGGTTGAGCCTTCAACCGATTCGCAGTTGACGATTTTGGCGATGCGCAGATCGATTTTGGCGAAGTCGTCGATGGTGATGCAGGGGGCGATGGGTTCGCCGCCGGGCACAGTAGCTGCTACTGTTTCAATAGCACTCTGTGCAGATTCTATGCCGGCTGGAGGCTCAAAAAGGGCTTCAAGTTGCTCTTGGGTGACGCGTTGCATAAGATGCTCATAAGTTCCCACTTGATGACCGACTGGCAGGGGCTTGCTTGCAGTATCGAAATTCAAAGGCTCACACCGTAAGAATTTCTCTACAGCAGCAGCCACACCTGGCATGACGGGCTTTAAGCAGGCTGTCATCACTCGAAACCGTTGTATAGCGTCTGAGCTTTTCTCTGCGGCTAAATCAGCTTTCCCTTCCTTGACTAATTTCCATGGTGCTGCTGAGTCAAAGAGCGAGTTTACGTGATCAGCGAAAGCCATAATTTCTCTTAAGGCTTTACCAAATTCGCGCTGCTCGTAACTTTCCGCGACAAATTTCAAAAGATCGCCAGACTTCATGTGCGAGTTGTCGTCAAAATTTGAATCTACAACTTTTCCATCCGGTAAGAATTTTGCAGCGCGACTCGCAATATTCACATATTTACCAATCAAATCACTATTCACCCGCAGCATGAAGTCTTCTGCATTGAAATCAATGTCTTCATTGCGTGCTGAGAGTTTGGCGGCGAGGTAGTAGCGTAGCCATTCGGGGTTCATGCCGAGATTCAGGTATTTGAGTGGATCCAAGCCGGTGCCTCGGCTTTTGCTCATTTTTTCGCCATTGTTCACCGTGAGGAAGCCGTGAACGAAGACGTTGTCGGGCGTTTTGCGGCCGCTGAATTTGAGCATCGCGGGCCAGAAGAGCGTGTGGAAGGTGACGATGTCTTTGCCGATGAAGTGGTATTGCTCCAGGTGAGGCTGCGCCATGTACGCATCGAAGTTTTCGCCGCGCTTATCAAGCAGGTTTTTCAGCGATGCGAGGTAGCCGACCGGCGCATCAAGCCACACATAGAAATACTTGCCCGGTGCATCGGGGATTTCGATGCCGAAATAGGGCGCGTCGCGCGAAATATCCCAATCGCCCAAGCCTTCGCTTTTTGAGCCATCGGGGTTGGTGCGCACGCTGAACCATTCTTTGATTTTGTTGGCCACCTCGGGTTGCAATTTGCCATCTTGCGTCCATTCTTCGAGGAATTTCACGCAGCGCGGATCAGAGAGTTTGAAGAAGAAATGCTCAGATTTTTTGAGCTCTGGCTTGGCGCCGGAAAGCGTGGAAAACGGGTTGATCAGATCGGTGGGCGAATACACTGCGCCGCAGTTTTCGCAGTTGTCGCCATACTGATCTTTGGTATGGCATTTGGGGCATTCGCCTTTGATGTAGCGATCAGGGAGGAACATGTTTTTCTCAGGATCGAAAAACTGCTCAATCGTGCGCACCTCAATCAAGCTGCCGCCTTGTGCCGAAGAAATATCGCGAAGGTCGCGGTAAATCTGCTGTGCGAGCTCGGTGTTTTCTGGCGAGTGCGTGCTGTGCCAGTTGTCAAAGCTGATGTGAAAG
>JAYVJQ010000152.1:0-3371 GCA_043769055.1 Allobrachymonas sp. | reverse complement strand
GACGTGATTGCGGTGGATACTTCCGTGTTGATCGCGGCTGCTTTGGAGGAGGCGGGCTTTGAGGAGTTTGTGAACCGGCTTGCATCTTGTGATCGTTCGCTGCTGTCAACGGCCTCGCTTCTCGAAGCCAAGATCGTGCTGCACAGCAAAAAAAGCCATCGCGATGTGCAAGAACTCGATGTTTTTATCAAAAAAGCGGGCATCGAAATGTGCCCACCCAGCGCCTTAGAGGTCGAGGTGGCTTATGTAGCGTTTACTTTTTATGGCAAGGGCAGCGGCCATAAAGCGCAGCTTAACTTTGGCGATTTATTCAGCTATGCGCTGGCCAAATCTCGCGGTATTCCGTTGCTTTTTAAAGGCGAGGATTTTGCGTTGACGGATATTGTGAGCGCAGTCTAAGCATCATCGCTGCGTCTTGAAACTGGGCTAAAATCAGAGGCTTTGCTGGGATTGCTGTCATCAGCAGTTTCAGCTCTCAAATTCTCCGATTTTTTATTAGTTCACCGAAAGAAAACCATGGCTATCGAACGCACCCTCTCCATCATCAAGCCCGACGCTGTTGCCAAAAATGTGATTGGCCAGATTTACGCTCGTTTTGAAGCCGCTGGCCTCAAGGTGATTGCAGCCAAGATGGTGCATCTCTCGCGCGGTGAAGCTGAGCAGTTTTATGGCGTGCACAAGGCTCGCCCCTTCTTCAACGATCTCGTTAATTTCATGATTTCTGGCCCCGTGATGATCCAAGCCCTTGAAGGCGAAGGCGCGATTTTGAAAAACCGCGATCTGATGGGCGCTACCGACCCGAAGAAGGCCGCTGCTGGCACGATCCGCGCTGACTTTGCAGACAGCATCGATGCCAACGCAGTGCACGGCTCTGATGCGCCTGAGACGGCTGCTCAAGAAGTGGCCTTCTTCTTCCCCGGCATGAATGTGTACTCACGTTAATCGGTAACAGGTCTGCATTGCAGTTACTATTAATTCAATAGCACTCCGCGCAGATTCCATCCCGGCTACATACCGAAAAGACCTCAAAAATGACGGTCAACCTGCTTGATTTTGATCTCGACGGGTTGACCGTTTTTTGCGAAGTGCTGGGCGAAAAAGCCTTCCGCGCCAAGCAGCTGTACCGCTGGATTCATCAGCGCGGCGAATGTGATTTTGAGCAAATGAGCGATTTGGCCAAAAGCCTGCGCGCCAAGCTCTCTGGCATTGCCGAAATTAAGCCCCTCAAAGTGCTCACCGAACAAAAATCCTCGGATGGCACGATCAAATGGCTGTTCGATGTGGGCAATGGCGATGCTGTTGAGGCGGTGTTCATCCCCGAGGATGACCGCAACACGCTGTGCATCTCTAGCCAAGCAGGCTGCGCAGTCGGCTGCCGCTTTTGCTCCACGGGCCACCAAGGCTTCAGCCGCAACTTGACGACGGGCGAGATCATTGCCCAACTCTGGTTTGCGGAGCACACCGTGCGCAAAACCCGCCAAACCGAAGATCGCATCATCTCCAACGTCGTGATGATGGGCATGGGCGAGCCGCTACAAAATTACAGCGCCCTCGTGCCCGCACTGCGCACCATGCTGTCCGATCACGGCTATGGCCTGTCGCGCCGCCGCGTCACGGTTTCTACCTCGGGTGTCGTGCCGATGATTGATAAGCTGGCGCAAGATTGCCCTGTGGCGCTGGCCGTGAGCCTGCATGCGCCGGTTGACGCGCTGCGCGACGATCTCGTGCCGCTCAATATTAAATACCCATTGCAAGAGCTGCTGGCCGCCTGCGAGCGCTATTTGCAAGCCGCCCCGCGTGATTTCATCACCATGGAATACTGCATGCTCCAAGGCGTGAACGATTCGCCAAGCCAAGCGCGGCAATTGGCTGCCTTGGTCAAGGGCGTGAAGTTGCCTGTCAAATTCAATCTGATTCCCTTCAATCCCTTCCCGCAGAGCGGATTGTTGTGTTCTGCTCCAAAAGTTGTAGCAGAATTTGCGAAAATCCTGCAAGATGCGGGTATCGTCACCACTGTGCGCAAAACGCGCGGCGATGATATCGATGCAGCCTGCGGCCAGCTCGCAGGCGATGTGCAAGATCGCACCAAAGCCACTGAGCGCATGGCTCAGCGGCGTGTGGTGATGATGCACAAGCAAAGCGCTTGAATTTTCAGGCACTGCGCCAACCGGAGTATGAAGATGGGTTTAACCACAATGAGCGAGACAACAGCTTCCAGCGCCACGCACCGAGTTGCCGCCTTGCTGGCCTGCGCCGCAAGCCTTTGGCTAGTAGCTTGTGCCAACACGGGCGATGGCCAAGGCCAGCGCGGCGGCGCGCCCACTGATAGCATCGTTACCGCCTCCGATGAGCCGGAAAACCGCCGCCGCGCGCGCACCCGCCTAGAGCTGGCCAGCGGTTATTTCTCTGAAGGTAAGGTCACGGTGGCCTTGGACGAGCTCAAGCTCTCCTTGCAGGCCGATCCGAATTACGGCGAAGCCTACAACCTGCGCGGCTTGGTCTACATGCGCTTGGGCGATCCGCGCCAAGCCGAAGATAGCTTTCGCCGCGCCTTGCAGCTCAATAGCCGCGATGCCGATACCCTACACAACTACGCGTGGCTGATGTGTCAGCAGCGCCGCTATGACGAATCGATTGCCATGTTCACCCAGGCCAATGCGATTCCTCTGTACAGCGGCCAGCCTAAAACCTATATGTCGCGCGGCCTGTGTGAGTTGGCCGCTGGCAAGAAGCCCGAGGCTGAGCGCAGCTTTGCACGCAGCTATGAGCTGGATGCCAGTAACCCGATTTCGGGCTACAACCTGTCCCAGTTGCTGTTTGAGCGTGGTGAATTGCAGCGTGCACAGTTTTATATTCGCCGCTTAAACAACACCGATCTGGCCAACTCAGAAACGCTATGGTTGGGCATCAAGGTGGAGCGCAGGTTGAACAACCAGCAAACTGTGGATCAACTGGTCACGCAACTGCGCCGCCGTTATCCACAATCCAAAGAATTAGGGTCTTATGAGCGGGGAGCTTTTGATGAGTGATGCACAGGTCGATGGGGAAATGCCCATCCGCTTTGCCGATTCGGCGCAAGAGGCGCTGGATGCTTCCAAAACCGCCGGGCAGATGATGCGAGAGGCGCGCGAGGCCCAAGGTTTGCATGTGGCAGCACTGGCTGTCTCGCTCAAAGTGCCGGTGAAAAAACTCGAAGCACTGGAAGCCGATCGCCTAGAAGATTTGCCAGATGCGGTGTTTGTGCGCGCACTGGCCTCCAGCGTGTGCCGCGCGCTCAAGATAGATGCCAAGCCGGTGTTAGCCAAATTGCCCAAGCTCAACACCCGCGTGCTCAATCAAGCCGACAAAGGTGTGAACGTCGCCTTTCGCAC
>JAYVJQ010000151.1:0-3286 GCA_043769055.1 Allobrachymonas sp. | reverse complement strand
TGCGGCGGGATCGTGCCGGGCGCTCTGTATTCAAATTCCATGGCTTGAGCGCATGAGCCAAGCAAGGCGGTTGCCAAAAACACAATCCTTATCTGCTTGTGAATGAATAGTTGATGGAAGTCGATATGGTGACTCATGATTCAATCCAACGGTTAAAGACGGTGCCAGCAGGCTTGAGCCCGAGCTTTTGCATCAGCTTGCCGACTTGGGCATCCGTGCGGGCGCTATCAAATTGTGGGGTGATGACAAGTTCGACGACTTGTTTTTCAACAGCCCATTGCTGAAAACCGGTGAACATTTTCATGGCGATTAAGCTACCGCGCTGTTTGGGACTGACATACCAATATTTGAGGCGGGCGAGGCTGGCTGAGGCGAAGTCGTATCGTTCGGTTTGGCCATGCAGGAAGCCGATGAGATCTTGGCTTTCGTTAAAAGCCACAATCATGCAGTGATTTTGGTTGCCGATGCGCTGCTCAATCGTTTGCCACAAACGCTGGGCGCGAAATGGTATCCATGCCAAGCGGCTTTCTAAGTGCGCAACCTGAGCTAGCTCAACGATATCTGGCAAGTCGTCTTGAATCGCAAAGCGCACTTGACTCATATCAACACCTCAGTGGATGAGTTGACTAACTTGATTGGCGCTTGGCTTAAGTGCTGTTTGATTGAAAGATAAGCTTGGGCAGAAATCAAATCGCGTTGGCTAACTGCCTCGCAATAGATTTGCTGCAGAGCAGAGCTTCGCCCGCCCTGCTCAATGAGATTAGCGCATTCGATTTCTAACAATTCGCTCAATATCTCTGCGGAGCAATCGAGCATAGAAGCATCACAACGATTTGTTAAGAAGCCTTGTTGTATGGCGCTCAGAAAGGATTGAGGGCGCTCCACGCTACAAAACAACCAAGCCAGATGCTCTGCCTGCTCACCAATGGCGGCTTGCACTAACGGACGCTCGCTGAACGCTAACGATTGACGATGAAAGGCATTGGTGCCGTAGATGCTATGAAATAAGCCTGCCGTGCAAACATGATCTGGCGCTCCCCAGCCCTGCAATATTTTGTAGGTGCCCACTAAGTGATCCATCAGCGTACGCTGGCTGTGCCTAGAAGTGTGGGCGCCAGATTGCCGCAGCAGATCCAGCATAGGCGATGGCACGAACACAGAGACTGTCATGGCATGGACACCACGGGCTGCGTAACAAGCTGCGTTTTGAAAACGACGGAGATTCGCAGCTCGGCGCAATCTCGCGAAGGTGCGTGCGCGCGATGCGGCACTGCACCATGAAAACTCACCACGCGGCCAGGCTTTGGAAAGACGGAGGCAACGATATCGCTGCTGTCCTGCTTGTAAAACACGGTTTCGCCACTCCAGTTGGCATGCCAAGTGGGATGTGCGTAATAGATAGTAGAGAAGTAATTCTCGGTGTCTTCGTTGTCGGTGTGCACATAACCTTCTACGCCATAAGTGTGGCTGTTGGCGTAGGCGCGCAGGGGCTCATGCCCTTTCAGGATGGTTTGACTAAGCGCTTGCCAAAGCTCGGCGATGGGCTGAGATCGCGTATTTTCTAAAAGCTCGGGCAAGCAATTGCGGCGGCTTCTGCCATCGCCACCCGCAAAATGCGCATGCCAAAAGAAATGTCGATCCCGCCGCGAATTGGATTGCCAGCCGTATTGCCAAATAGGCTGGCGGGTGAATTCGCTGACCGCACGTTGCAGTGGTTTAGGCACCAATGTGTCTGACACCATTATTTTGCGCTCTGAGCGGTCTATCAAGTCGCGGTCAGTCACATCGCCTCCAAGCGTTCGTAGCCAATAGCGGCGTTACTGGTTGCGCGATGGCGGCAGATGGCGATGCCTTTGAGCGATGTGCGCCGCAAATCATCTAATATCTTGTCTGCCTCACCAAAAGGCGCGACTAGATCAATCAACCAGTGATGAGGGCCGGATTGCCATTCACCGGGGCCGATCTTGACTTGCCCGGATTGTAGGCGCGCATGAATTGCATCGCTGACTTTGGCCCAACTGCAATAGGCCCAAGGAATATCTTGCTTGGTGTAGAGCTTGCATTGATCCAAGATCAAGGGTGGGATCAGCAGCCAATCTTGCTCAGCTACAAAAGCCCAGCGTTTATTGGCATCGCGCGCGTAGAGCCACATGATCGGCCCGAGCATCGGCAATTTTGCCAAAGCCGCTTTAGCCTGTGATAAATCTTGGGGAGCGTTTGCGGGCTCGGCGGAGGTAGCTGTTTTGTCAATCATGATGTATTCCTGTATCCTTGCTATTCTATTTAGGAGACTGCTTGATCTTTAGTAGTGTCCATCAAAGTTTGCGGTGCTTTATCTTGTTGGTTGCCGATTTGCAGTATTCCATCCACTTGCAAAGCCTTAGGCATCGCATGCGTAATAAACAGCATCGTCACCTTGCCCTTGAGCTGATTGATCGTCTTGGCAAAGGCCTCTGCAGTTTGCGCATCTAAAGCGCTGGTGGCTTCATCAAAGATCAAGATCTTGGGGCGCTTGATCAGGGCGCGAGCAATCGCTAACCTTTGCTTTTGCCCGCCACTCAATCCGACTCCGCGCTCACCCACCTCCGTTTGATAGCCTTGCGGCAGTTGCTCTAAGGTCTCGTGAATGCCCGCCAGCTTGGCTGCTTGCATCACCTGCTCCAGCGTTGCGCCCGGGTTGCCGGCTTGTAGGTTGGCCACAATCGTGCCGCTGAAGAGGATGGTCTCTTGCGGTACGACGCCAAAGTAGGCTCTCAGCTCGTTGGCGCTTAAGTTGCGAATGTCCACCCCATCAATCTGTATGCTGCCCTCAACGGGCTGGTAGAAGCCCAAGAGCAGCTTGGCCAAGGTGCTCTTGCCGCTGCCACTCGGCCCCATGATGGCTAAGGTGCTGCCGGGGCGGATGTTCAGCTGCAAATTGCGGTAGAGCAAAGGATGCTGCTCGCTGTAGCGAAAGGCCAAGCCTTCAATCTCGATGCGGCCTGGGCCATCTTGAGCGCGCTTGGGAGTCAGGCTGTAAGGCTCTATCGGGGCATTCATCACATCACCTAAGCGCTGGACGGACAGGCTGGCTTGCTGGAATTGCGTCCATAAACCCACAATGCGCAGCACGGGCTGGCTGAGTTTGCCGGCAAACATTTGGAAGGCCACCAGCATACCCACGGTGAATGCGGCGGCGCCGGGCTCGGGGGTCATCACCAAATACGCACCGACGATCAAGATGCTGAGCGTCATCACCTGCTCCATGCTGGTGGCAAAGGTGTTGTAGGTGTTGGCCACTTGCTTG
>JAYVJQ010000150.1:0-3671 GCA_043769055.1 Allobrachymonas sp. | reverse complement strand
GTGGTCAGGCCATCGGGAGAATATTGGCCGTCGAATACGGCTTGGTTGTCTGCCACATTGACGCCGGTGACTTGCAATACGCCAAAATTGCGCTCATCTTCGGCCCAATGGATCCGCCAATAGCCGCCTAGGGTGCGCGCGGCATCGGCTTGCGTGAGCAAGATGCCCGCCGTGCCGGGGGCAAGCGAGGCAGACGGCTGCTCTTGCCCCGCTTGAGCGGCTTGGGCAGTTTGAGCGGTTTGTGGTGCTTGCGCAGCTTGGGCGCGCGCGGCTGCTTGGGCTGCGGAGGGGCGCGCGGGGGTTTGTGCCTGCGCAATGCCAAAGCTGCCTAGGCTTGCGGCCAGAGCCAAGCTAGCCCATAAAGGACGGGCGCTAAAGCGCGGATGGGTGTACAAAGTTTTACGCAAGAATTTCATGGCCTTCACGGACGACCTCCCCAAAATGAAGATGATGCTCGGAGAGCAGTGCGTTGACTCCTGCGAGATCGAGCATGCCTAGGTTGGAGTTGTATTCGCCTTGCAGGGCGGGCTCACCCAAAGGGGTCTCCAGCAGCTCGGGCAGCATGGGCGCGATGGCGTAGTAATCATCGAGCTTGCGGCTGCGCACGGCTTCTTCTTCAGAAATCAGCGCTTCATAGAGCTTTTCGCCGGGGCGGATGCCGACGATCTCAATCTTTAAGGGGCGGTTGCCGATCAGGGCTTGGGCCAGATCCATCATGCGGGCGGTGGGCGCAATGGGGATGATGGTCTCGCCGCGTCGGCCATGCGCAATGGCGGTGCAAACGGTATGCACGGCGCGCGACAGGGGCATGAGAAAGCGCGTCATATCGGCAGTGGTCACAGTCAGGTTGCGGTTGGCTTCGATTTGCGCATGAAACAGCGGGATGACAGAGCCACGCGAGGCCAGCACGTTGCCATAGCGCACGCAGATGAATTTGGTGGTTTTGGATTGCAGATTGGCGGCAATAAAAAGGCGCTCTTGCATGGCCTTGCTCATGCCCATCACGTTCACAGGCTTGCAGGCTTTGTCGGTGGACACGCCGACCACAGTCGAGACATGCTGGCCAACTTCAAGCACCGCGCGGATCACGTTTTGTGCGCCAGAGATGTTGGTTTGTACGGCTTCATAGGGGAAATATTCGCAGGCTGGTACTTGCTTGAGGGCTGCGGCATTGATCACGATATCGGCATCGCGCACGGCACTGCACAAGCTGGCGTAATCGCGCACGTCGCCAATGCGAAACTCCAATAGGCGCTTGAAATTGTTAAACAGCGCCTGCTCGCCCGAGCCCGGGCTGGATTTATTGAGCGCTTCGTAATCGAGGCGCATGAAATGCTGCTTGGCTTCATCGCGCGAGAGGATGATGATTTTTTTGGGCATGCCCCAGGCGCCAGAGAGCAAGGTTTTGGTCATGATTTTGCCCAGCGAGCCGGTGCCGCCGGTGAGCAACACGGTTTGTCCTTCAAAAATGGGCAAGGCGTTTAAAGTGGCGAGGTTTGGCATGCGATGTAGTCCTGGTGCATGGAGGTGATGAGGGATTCCCAAGGCGGGGGTGTCCAGCCCGTGAGGGTGCGAAAAGCTTGGCTATTTAAGCTGCGATCAATGACAAAACTAGTGTCTGCCTTGAGTGTGGCATCTGTTTTGCCATACATGCGCTGCACGATTTGCAGCAATGTGTGTTTGTCAATCGGCTCGGCAGAGACGTGATGCAGGCCCTGGAGCTGGGGATGATCGCGTAAAACCAAGGCGATCACGCGTGCTAGCTCCACGGTGGGCAAGCCGCTGTAGATGGCGCGGGTGAAGCCGCGCAATTGGCCCTTTGCACCCAAAAACCAGTCGATCAGGCTGAGCGCTTTGCCCGATGGCTCGTGGCCGATGATGGAGGTGCGCAAGGTAAGCCCGCCTTCATGAACTTCACCGAGGAGCTTGGATTGACCATAAACATCAGGTGGATCGGGAATATCTTGCTCGGTGTAATGGCCGCGAGCACCCGAGAAGACGCAATCGGTGCTGACATGAATCAGGCGGATGCCGCGCTGCTGGCAGGCCTGCGCTAAACGATGAGGCAGCAGCGCATTGATTTGGATGCAAGGAATGGGCGATTGGCCATCTCCCTGCTGCTTGATCAGACCAATGCTGTTGATTAAGACATCGGGTTTAACGCTGTCTAAGCTGCGCTCAATCGTTGCAAAATCATCAGCATGAACACCCGTGAGCAGGCGCTGACTGGCGACCTGAGCCAATTGGGTGGTGTGGCGCAGTGTGCCGAGCACCTCGCCGCCTAGCATGCTGGGCAGGGCGCGCATCAGGGTGGAGCCTAGCATCCCGCCCGCTCCCAAAACCAAAACCCTTGTCATGCCGAAAACCTTTCAAATATGTATCAGTGTGGAGATTGTAGGGGGTGGCGGCAGGGGCTTAGAGCGGCTGGGCAGCAGTAAGTGCATTTGCTTGGCTACTGAGATGGGGTGTTGGTTTGCCGTTTGATTGGCATCAGTTGTGCATATAAATGCTATTAAAATAGTAGCAAACTATTTATAATCTATGACGGCAAACAGGGCAATTCCTTAGTAATCACAGCCGCACGGCTATCCCGCGCCCTGCCATGAAGGCCTTGGCTTGCTGCACGGTGTATTCGCCATAGTGAAAAATGCTGGCGGCGAGCACGGCATCAGCGCCGCCGGCTTGAATGCCTGCGAACTTGCATATTGTGGCTTCAGAGCCTGCAATCCGCGCATTGCAACAGATGAGGGATATGTAGGGATGTTGGCAGAGGTGATGAAGCTTTGGGCTGGGTTAATTGACTGAAAACACTTGTTTTTGCCACAAATATATGATACTTTTCGTGGCATAAATGGCTAAGCATAGCAATTCCACTGACGCGCTTGTCTTAGAGCGTATCCAATCTAAACCATCAGATTGGGTGTTCACGCCTGCCGATTTCGTGGATTTGGGTAGCCGCGATGCGGTGGCGACGGCACTCAAGCGATATAAGGCTTCAGGCACATTGCGCATGCTGGGCAGGGGTTTGTATGACGTGCCGCGTCATCATCCAGTGCTGGGATTGCTTTGGCCTCCTATCGAGAACGTGGCCGCTGCTATCGCGCGCAAAGATGGTTTGCGCTTGCAGCCCACGGGCGTTTATGCAGCTAATCTGCTGGGCATCTCAGAGCAAGTGCCAGCGCAAGTGGTGTATCTAACCGATGGTGCAAGTCGCAATGTCAAAGTGGGCCCTACGCAAATCGTTTTCAAACGCACGACACCTCGCCACATGGCGGCGGCGGATAAGTTGAGTGGGCTTCTGATTCAAGCTTTTCGCAGTATGGGGCAAGTGCATGTGATGCCCAAGCATATTGAGCGGCTGCGCAGTAGGATTCCTGCAAAAGAGCGAGCCGAAATATTGAAGGATTTGAGCCTAGCGCCCGCTTGGATGCATGCCCATTTCAGAGAAGTAGCCAAACCATGAACAACAATTTCTTAAAACTATCAGATGAAGATCGGCGACTCGCTTACCGGGATGCCGCGCAAAAGCTGAAAACAGAAGCCGTCATCTTAGAAAAAGATTTCTGGGTCAGCTGGCTGCTCGGCTTGCTGTTTACCCTGCCTAAGCTCGCGCCACATTTGGTGTTCAAAGGCGGCACGTCGCTTTCTATTGCTTCAGCCCGAACGGAAAC
>JAYVJQ010000149.1:0-5117 GCA_043769055.1 Allobrachymonas sp. | reverse complement strand
TACGCAGCCGCCTTTGGCAAGCTCGACTACGCAGCGCTGAAAAAAGACCTGCGCGATCTCATGACGCAATCGCAAGACTGGTGGCCAGCCGATTGGGGTCACTACGGCGGCCTCTTCATCCGCATGACTTGGCATGCCGCAGGCACGTATCGCACGGCAGATGGCCGAGGCGGCGGCGGCACAGGCAACCAGCGCTTTGCGCCCCTGAATAGCTGGCCCGACAACGGCAACCTCGACAAAGCACGCCGCCTGCTTTGGCCGATCAAGCAAAAGTATGGCAACCACATTTCGTGGGCTGACTTGCTCATCTTGACAGGCAATGTGGCGCTCGAATCGATGGGCTTCAAAACCTTTGGCTTCGGCGCAGGCCGCCAAGACATTTGGCAGCCCGAAGAAGACATTTACTGGGGCGAAGAAGCCCAGTGGCTAGGCGACAAACGCTACAGTGGCGACCGCGAACTCGCGCAGCCCTTGGCCGCCGTGCAAATGGGCTTGATCTATGTGAACCCGCAAGGACCCAACGGCAACCCCGACCCCGTGGCCTCGGGCCGCGATGTGCGCGAGACCTTTGCGCGCATGGCGATGAACGATGAAGAAACAGTGGCCTTGGTGGCTGGCGGGCACACCTTTGGTAAGGCGCATGGCGCAGGTGCTGAGAGCTTGGTGGGCCACGAGCCTGAAGGCGCGCCGATTGAGCAGCAGGGCTTGGGCTGGATCAACAAATTTGAAAGCGGCAAAGGCCTGCACACCACCACCAGCGGCATTGAAGGCGCATGGAAGCCCAACCCCACCACATGGGACAACGGCTACTTCGACATGCTCTTTGGCTACGAGTGGAAGCTCTCCAAGAGCCCCGCAGGCGCGCACCAGTGGCATGCGCAAAACGTCAAGCCCGAGCACATGATTCCTGATGCGCATGACCCTACTCTGAAGCATGCACCGATGATGACCACCGCCGATCTATCGCTGCGCTTTGACCCGGCGTATGAAAAAATCTCGCGCCGCTACCATCAAAACCCGCAAGAATTTGCCGATGCATTCGCCCGCGCATGGTTCAAGCTCACGCACCGCGACATGGGGCCGAAATCGCTTTACCTCGGCCCAGAAGTGCCGAAAGAGGATTTGATCTGGCAAGACCCCGTGCCCGCAGCAGCAGGCCCTCTGGTTGATGCGCAAGACATTGCCGCTTTGAAGAAGCAGGTGTTAGCATCTGGCCTGAGCATTGCAGAGTTGGTCTCCACCGCATGGGCCTCGGCCTCGACCTACCGTGGCTCCGACAAGCGAGGCGGCGCCAATGGCGCGCGCATTCGCCTCGCCCCGCAAAAAGATTGGGCCGTGAACCAACCTGCTCAACTGGCAAAAGCGCTCAAAGCTTTGGAAGGCATTCAAACGCAATTCAATGCAGGCAGCAAAAAAATCTCCATGGCCGATTTGATCGTGCTCGCAGGCAGCGCAGCCGTTGAAAAAGCAGCGGCAGATGCAGGCCAAGCCATCGAAGTGCCCTTCACGCCCGGCCGCACTGATGCTACCCAAGCGCAAACCGATGTGGAATCATTTGCCGTGCTTGAGCCGCAAGCCGATGGCTTTCGCAACTACCAGCAAAAAGAATTCACCACACCCGTGGAGCACATGCTGGTGGACAGAGCGCAACTACTCGGCTTATCAGCGCCTGAGATGACGGTGCTGGTGGGCGGCCTGCGCGTGCTCGGCACGAATACGGGAGACTCAAAGCACGGCGTTTTCACCACCCGCCCCGGCCAACTCACGCCAGATTTCTTCACGAACCTGCTCGACATGAGCACCGTGTGGCAGCCCTCCAGCCAATCCAGCTACGAAGGTAAAGACCGCAAAACTGGCGCACCGCGTTGGACAGCCAGCCGAGTCGATTTAGCCTTCGGCTCCAACTCGCAACTGCGCGCCTTGGCTGAGGTGTATGCGCAAAGCGATACCAAGCAAAAATTCGTGCGCAATTTTGTCAGCGCTTGGTGCAAAGTGATGAATGCAGATCGCTTTGATGTGAAGTGATCTTCAGTGGGTGGCGTGTCTTTGTTAACGCCACCCGCTCGCCCATGCCACTGAACGTGCCTAGGCGTGCAGAGGGCTTCTTTTGAGTGTTCCAAGATGGTTTCATAAGCTGCCAACTTTTGTACTGCGACACCTTGACTGGCCGCGCTCGACTGAGAAGCCCTCTGCGCGCCTAGACTCATTCAGCGTCTCTTGAGGTGATGGCGCACCTCGGTATTTTTCTCACCGCGCAAGCAACGCATCGAGACACTGAATGGGTGTGAGAGAGGCAAAAGCTTCTCGGTCGAGCGCGGCCAACCACAGTTGAACCTTACACATGATGGCAGCTTATGAAACCAACGTAGCGTGCTGAAAAAGAAGCTTTTGCCTCTCTCACGCACGTTCAGTGGCATGGGCGAGCGGGTGGCTGCAAGCGATCAACCCTCAAGACAACGCCTTCTCCAGCACAGCGCGCGTATGCACATCCGCCGCAAACACATGCTCCACGCGCAGCGAGGCCAGTGTGATGTCTTGCGGTGTGCCGAAGGTGGAGAACATGCTGAAAAAAGCCAGCTCGCCATGCTGAGTTGCAAAGCGCGTGGTGAGCACGGGGGCCATTTGCCGAGGCCAAGGCGCGAGTGCCTTCTTGCCCACGCGCGCTTGAAACTGCGCCGCCAGCAACTCCACACGCGGCATCAACTCAGGTACGACGCTCGCATCATCGCGCAGATGCGCCAAGATACCCGGCGCGACCTCTTCTAAATTCGTAATGCGGCTGACCATGCCCTCAGGGTGCAGCATCGCGTCCAGCATGTTGATGGGTTGATCAGGCGGCAACTGAGTGATCCAAGGCATGATGGCAGCGGCCATCCACTGCGCACCCCGGTTCATTTGCAACACATTCCAAGCGGCATCCATCACCATCGCTGGCATCGGATCGTGCGCAGCCAAGAGGCGAGACAACGCTTCGCGCACAGGCGCAAGCACCGCGTCTGACAGCTCACTGCCGCTGTACACCGGCGCAAAACCCGCTTGCTGCAAAGCCACATTGCGCAGCGCCAGCGGCGCTTGCAGCTCGTGCAGCCAAGCGAGCAGCAACTCGCGGCTGGGCTGCGCGCGACCGCTTTCCACAAAGCTCACATGGCGCTGAGATACGCCCATGCGAAGCGACAGCTCAAGCTGGCTGATGCGGCGCGATTTGCGGGCGGTTTGCAAGGTTTGGGTAAGGGCAGCGCTGGTCATGCAGCCATTGAATCACAAGCCATAAGCATTTCAATTACCTCTCGCGTAATTGCGACGATTCACGGCAGGGCGCACAGTTGAGCTTGCTAATGAAAGGAAACCGCATGAACAAAACTCTTCTTACCTTCATCCTGATGGCCTTTGGCGCTCTTACGGCTTTTGCCCTGTATCACCACGGCGGCTTGATCGAATTCTTGCTCTTTTTCACGCGCGACCCTGCCAGTTGGCAAGTGTTTGCCGATCTGATCATCACCATGTGCTTGCTCTTGGTCTTCATCCGCCGCGATGCACAGGCCACAGGTCGCCCCTTCTGGCCATGGGCGATTTTTTCGCTCTGCGTCGGCTCATTCGGCCCATTGCTGTATTTCATCACGCGCAAGAGCACGAAAGACGCTTGGTAATCCACAAACAAGGAGAAAACTCATGGACATCAACTTACTCCCCCTCGCCGTGGGCCACATGATTGGCATGGGCGCAATCGGCTCATGCCTTGGCATCGGCATCATGGGCGCGAAATATTTAGAAGCCAGCGCCCGCCAGCCCGAGCTGATGGAGCCGCTACAAAACAAAGTGTTTCTGCTGGTGGGCGTGCTCGATGGTGCGTTCATCATCGCTACGGGCATTGGGCTGTGGTTTGCGCTGGCCAATCCGTTCAAGTGATTCAGTGGGCTTGAAGATTTTCAATTGAAGATTTTTCGAGTTACCACTAGGCCACGGCTGCGCTTGGGTTGTCTCGCGGAGCAAAATAAAGGGGGAGCGCCAGCCGAAGGCCAGCGCGGAGGACATTTGCGTAGTGAGACAGCCCAAGCGCAGCCGTGGCCGCTCACCCCCGATAATCGGGGGATGGAATTTTTCAAACGGCTTTCGCCGAAAACTATCGGCATTGCCGCCGCCGTCATCACGATTGCGATTTGGACTTCGTTCATCGTGGTGGCGCGCTTGATGGCGCTCAAGTCGCTCACGCCGCTGGATATTGTGGCCTGCCGGATCGTGGGGGCGGCGCTGTTGCTGCTGCCTTGGGGATTTTTCATGGTGCGCAAGATGCGTGTCGCTAACCCACAGGCTGAAACGTCGCTGTGGATTTCTCCTTTGCCGCTTAAACTCACGGTGCTGCTTGGGCTGTTTGGCGGCGTGGGCTATGCGGTGCTGGCCTACAGCGCGTTTACTTTCGCTCCTGCTGCACATGGCTCGGTGCTGATGCCGGGGCTGCTGCCGCTGTCGACGGCTTTGCTCTCTGTGTTGCTGTTGAACGAAGTCTTGAACAAAGGGCGCAAGCTCGGGCTGCTCTTGATTGCCTGCGGTGGCCTGCTGGTGGGCGGAGCTTCGCTGCTCCAAGCTTATGCCGACAGCGCCTTGGGCGGTAGTGTGTGGAAGGGGGATTTGCTGTTTGTGTGTGCATCGAGTTGCTGGGCTTTTTATACGGTGCTGTGCAGAAAGCACAAGTTAGAGGCTGTGCCGACGACGATTGCGGTGATTGTGTTTTGCGTATTGGCTTTTGTGCCGCTGTATGCGCTGCTCGCGGGCGCGGGCGTGCTGGTGAGCAAACTGGCCACTGCGCCTGTCTGGGAAATTTTGTTTCAAACCTTTTATCAAGGCATGGGCTCGGTGGTGATCTCGGGTATTGCGTTCACCCAAATGATTCGCTACTTTGGCCCGGTGCGCAGCACGATGTTGACGGCCATCGTGCCGGGGCTCTCGGCGCTTGGAGCGGTGATATTTTTGGGTGAACCATTGGGCTGGAATTTGATGACGGGGCTGGCTTTGGTGACGCTGGGCATCGTCGTGGGTGTGCGCGCAGCTTCTACTCCAGCGCTTGTGGGGGCGAAGGTATGAAGCTGCTGGCTTTTGATACCTCCACCGATCAAATGAGC
>JAYVJQ010000148.1:0-5999 GCA_043769055.1 Allobrachymonas sp. | reverse complement strand
GGCCGCCACCAGCCAGCACAACACACCAATTGACAAGACCTTGCCCGCAGTCATGGGGCTGTTGCGAACCGCTGCCAGCGCTGAATGCGTGGAAGAAGCTACAGGGGCGCTGCCGATCACGCCACCGATAGCCACTACACAAGAAACGCAGGCCTGCTGCCAGCGGCTGGCATAGCGGTCGTCCATCTGCGACAAGGTTTCATTGGAGACGGTCATGTTGATGAACAGCATCGTGCCCAGCAAAGCTGCGTTGTAGAAAATGCTGGTGGCAAGCGCCAGATGATTGACCCCGCTGGCGGCAAGGGAAGCAAAGTCTGCCACCTGCCAAGGCAGCATCAAGGGCTGGCCTGCGGGCATGATCATGGCCACGGGGCTACCCGTTGCGAGCCATGCCAAACCCACCAAGGCACCTACTGAAATTGACAAGGCCGTCGATGGCCAGCGCGGTTTGAGTTTTCGCGCCAGCAAAGCCACAGCGATGCTGGCAATGCAAATGCTCAGCAACACAGCCCAAGGCGAGCCCTGCTGCCACAAACTGTACAAGCTTTGCGACTGCGAGATCAAGAGCAAGGCCGCGATGCTGATCGCAAAGCCCGAATACACGGGAGCGGGGATCAAGCGCGTGAAGCGATCTGCTCTGAGCAAATACAACACAGCACATATGCCCCCTGCCATCGCGCACACCATGCACATCACGGCCAGCAATTGCGCTGGACTAGCCTGCAAGCCCCAACCTGGCATGGCCTTGGCCATCGCCATCAAAATGGCCGATAGAGTGGTGGCCTCAAACAAGCGCGCACTGTAGACCATGGGGCGCTGCGAGGCTGCGCTGGCGATATGCACCAAGCCTAAGGTGAGCAATGTAGCGAATACACCCATGCCAAGGTATTGAGCGGGTAAGCTGGAATACGCCAAGGCCACACCTGCCAGGGCCACGGGAATCGAGCTGACCCAGCCATCCAGCACATCGCTGAGAGAGGCGAATTGAGATGGCCTCGTGGCAGGGCTAGGTACTGGTATAGGTACAACTGAATTGCCAGAGGCCAAAGGGGTCGCAGGAGGGTCAACACCAGCCATTAGGATTGGGGGATTGTTTTTTGGGATATCAAGAACGATATCGCGCTGGCCTTCAAAAAGGGGTAAGTCGCCAGGCTGGGTGAGTTTTGCCATCTATATCCTCCATATCAGATGTTAGTGGCTGCTGCCGATAGATGCAAGCTATATCGACACAGCTATATCGACATAGCCGCAGGTCATGTGGTTTGCCGCACAATCTTGGGTATGGGTATTGCACACTACATCAAAGAAATCGGTCGAGGCAAGGAGGGCGCTCGCTCGCTCTCCCGCGAGCAGGCGACTGATTTACTGGGCCAAGTGCTCGATGGCACGGTGAGTGATTTGGAAGTGGGTGCGTTTTGCATTGCGATGCGCATCAAAGGTGAATCGCCGCAGGAGATGGCGGGGTTTTTGGATGCGGTGCGCGCGCGGCTGCAGTTGGTGCAATTTGAGCTGCCGGTAGTGGTGATTCCGAGCTACAACGGGGCACGCAAGTTGCCCGGTCTCTCCACGCTGCTGGCCGCGCTGCTCGCGCGCGAGGGCGGCAAGCGTGAGTTTGCAGTGCTGGTGCATGGCTGCACCAGCGAGGCGGTGCGTGTGCCCACGCAAGACGTATTTGAAGCCGTTTTTAGCTCGTTTTATAGGAAAAAACAGCAGGTAGCCGGCATAGAATCTTCACAGAGTGCTATTAAATTAGTAGTAGTTAATGAAGCGGTGAAGCATGGCATTCCTTTGTTTGCAACAACCCAGCAGCTCTCACCTGCCCTGCATCGCCTGCTGCAAATCCGCCGCACGATTGGCCTGCGCAATCCATCGCATAGCCTGGTCAAATTGATGAATCCGACGAACCGCGCCGATGCGCTGATCATCTCCAGCTACACGCATCCTGAATATCTCAACTCCATGACCGAGACTTTGCAGCTCACTGGCAGCCATGCCATGCTGCTGCGCGGCACGGAAGGCGAAAGCGTGGCCGATGCGCGCCGCCGCCCGCGCATGGATGGCTTTGTGCATGGGCAGCCTGTGGCGTTATGCGAAACCCAAGAAGGCTCGCTAGCGAGCCTGCCCGATTTGCCCAAAACTTGCGATGCAGCCACGACAGCCGCCTACATTCACGAGGTTTTACAAGGCAACAAGCCAGTGCCCGATCCGATTGCCGCGCAGGTGGAACACATCTTGCATTTGATGAATCTCATGAAGGAGAAGTCATGAAAAGCAACATTCCATCCAACCATCAATATCAAGGCAAAGTGTTGCTCGTCGGCGCTGGCCCGGGCGATCCTGAATTACTCACCTTCAAAGCCGCCAAAGCTATTCGTCGCGCCACGGTGATTTTGGTGGACGATTTAGTCAATGAAGCGATCCTCTCGCATGCACGCCCCAGCGCCCGCATTGTGCAGGTGGGCAAGCGCGGCGGCTGCAAATCCACGCCCCAAGCTTTTATTGAAAAGCTCATGATCCTGGCAGCCAAAGAAGGCGAGACTGTGGTGCGCTTGAAGGGAGGCGACCCGTTCATCTTCGGTCGCGGTGGCGAAGAGGTGGAGGCTTTGCAAGCTGCGGGCATTGAAGTGGAAGTGATCAACGGCATCACCTCTGGCTTAGCCGCTGCCTCTGCGCTCAATAGCCCTCTAACCCACCGTGAGCATGCGCATGGTGTGGTCTTCATCACAGGTCACGCCAAGCCAGGAGACAGCGGCCCCGATTGGAAGCTGCTTTCGCAAACCGCCGCGCAAGCCAAGCTCAGCCTCGTGATTTACATGGGTGTGAGCGGCATTGAGCACATCAGCCAAGGCCTGCTGCATGGCCTGAGTGCCAGCACCCCAGTGGCGGTGGTGCAACACGCCAGCCTGCCCGAGCAGCGCATCCACCACACGACACTCTCGCGCTTGGCAACAGACGTAGCGCAATACAAGCTCGCCAGCCCCAGCGTGCTGCTCATTGGTGATGTATTTGCAGCGCAGCAAGCGCTAGAAAACGACACTCAGCATGCAGCTTTAGGGTGAGTTGCCCTTATGATTCCTGTTATCAAAACAGGAGGGGCGCATGCTCGACAAACTCAATCAACTCACCGAAGGTCATGGTGAGCTCAAAGCGGGCCACGGCCTGATCAGCGGCATCATTGCGCTGTCATTGGCGATTCTTTGCTTTCTTGGCGTGCTCGCGTTTCACTTCCCTGAATACCTGACCACGCCTCAGCTGCGCAAAAGCTACGATGTGGAGATGATTCGCAAGATCATGCTGGCATCTTTGGCTTTGGCAGGTGGTCTGAGCTTGGTGAACATTATTTTTGGCCGCGCGCGCTGGCTCTCGGCTTTTGCGTTTGCGCTGGTTGCAATTACCGCATTTTTGGGCGGACACAAAGTGCCCGTGAACGATTTTGCCGACAACACGCCCTATATCGGCCTCGATTGGTTCATTCTCGATTTGCTCGGCTCGTCGCTGATCTTTATCTTCATCGAGAAACTGTTTCCGCACCGCAAGAATCAGCCTGTCTTCCGCGCCGAGTGGCAAACCGATTTTCATCACTTCATCGTCAACCACATGATCGTTGGCTTTGTGCTGCTGGCCACCAATTTGATGGTGCACAAGGGTCTTGGCTGGGCTGTGAAGAGCGATCTACAGGCTTGGATCGTTGGCCTGCCCTTCATCGCCGAATTGCTCTTGATTCTTTTAGCTGCCGACCTCGTGCAATACTGGACGCATCGCGCCTACCACGAGACAGGGCTGTGGCGCTTTCATGCCGTGCACCACAGCGCCAAAAGCATGGATTGGCTGGCAGGCTCACGCCAGCATATTTTGGAGCTGCTGGCAACGCGCACCTTGGTGTTGGGCATCATCTTCGTGCTAGGTTTTAGCAAAGAAGTGATCGATATGTACATCGTGGTCGTGGGCTTTCAAGCGGTGTTCAACCATTGCAATGTGAATGTGCGCTTGGGCCCCCTGCGCTACATCTTGGTTACCCCGAATTTTCACCACTGGCATCACAGCCAAGACAAAGAAGCGCTGGACACTAACTATGCAGCGCATTTCTCATTCATTGATTACCTCTTCGGCACAGCCGCCAAGAGCGACAAAATCTGGCCCGAGCAATACGGCGTGCTGGGTGACTATGTGCCCAATGGCTTTTGGAAGCAGTTCAAATTTCCGTTTACTTGGAAAGGATGATTGCCTGTAGCATGATTCAAGCACTATTATTTCAATAGCACTTCACGCATATTTCATGCCGGTAAACAGCACTTTTACATAAGAATCGCATCTACTCTGCTTCTGTTCTTACGACAAGAAGCAGAGTCACGCCTTGCGCTAGTGCAGCAAAAGATTTTTGCAAGCGCAGGTGTGAACCGGCTTAAAACGAATGGCCAAAACCGATCCGAGCCACGGCTTTGCTGCCGCCTGAACCCCAGCCGATGCCGCCTTGGAAAGTGGTTTGGCCATTGGCAGATCGGCGCTGCAAGCTCAAACCAACACCTTTTTCACCGTTGTAGCCGGCGACTGATCCACTGAGGTGATAACGGCCTGGCTCGGCTTGGCCTGAAGGGGCTATTGCCGCCACAGCTGCAATGCCGCCGGACAGCATGCGCACATTGGCCGCCATCTGAGCCTCCACATGGGTAACGCGGTTGTCGAGTGCCGCTACATTGTTTTCTACGCTGGTAACTCTGTTGCTCAGGAGCGTATTGTTGCCTGATACAGCGTTGAGCTGGCTCACGTTGACGGCGTCGGTCTGCAGCACGCCTGCGGCAACATTGCTGATGTGTCGCTCATTTCCTGCTGAGCCAACCGACACGGCGTTTACGCGCCCGGCATCATTGGAAGCAGAACCGATTGCCACAGAGTTGGTACCGGTAGAAATCGCCGATGCGCCGAACGCTACGCCGTTCAGGCCATTGGCTGTTGCGCCTGAGCCTATCGCTGCGCCGTTGACTCCTCCAGACAGCGCATTGCGACCGATAGCGACAGAGTTGTTGCCACCACTTCGCGTCTGCTCGCCAATGGCTATTGAGCTTACGCCATTGGTAATAGCGCCTGTGCCAATCGCAATCGTGTTGGTGCCATTAGATACGGCTGCCGAGCCGACTGCCACTGAGTTAGCGCCGACAGCCCCAGCGGCGGTTCCGAGGGCATTCGCTTGCGGTCCAATTGCAAAAGTTCCGCTGCCAATCGCGATTGAGCTCGCGCCAAGCGCCGTGCCGCCCAGCAATTGCGCAGAGGCCATAGGCGTGAAAAATCCAGTGGCCAATAGGGCAGCTCCAGCTAAAAGAGAGCGAAATGTCGTTTTCAGGCGCTTGGGCGTTTGGCTTTTATGCACTGTGTGAGTCATGTTCTTCATGTCAAGTGTCCTTTGCCTCAGAGAGGCGGTTAGGTAGAGGGGATGTGCTGTTAGCAGCTTTCAAACACCGTTGCCAGTGTTCACAACCAACAGGGCTTGAGTCTTGATGCTTTGAGATGCGCCGTCATTCACATTTGTTAATTCGTGTGCAGAAATCAATCGCTCTTGCTTTGAAATATCAAGTGAGCAAAAAATTAAGCGTGCGCTGAACCTAGGTGAATGACGCTGGCTCGACGCGCGGGCAATATCCACAGCGCAGCTCTCCCATGATGCAGCGTAGCGAGATCGCTTGCTCTGCAACCATCGGCTTTAACAGGAGGTCTGCCATTTTTTCCAACTGTTTTTTTATGGAGATTTTCATGGACCCCAGCAGACGCGATCTCATCAAGCTCACCCTCGCCAGCTCAGCATTTCCTGCGCTCATGGCTTGCACCACAACCCCAACTTTCAGGAACGACTATGCCATCAAACTGGAAAAAAATGCTCGCATCCCCTTGCGCGATGGCAGCTTTGTGGTAGCCGACATCTTTCGCCCAGATGCACCAGGCCGATTTCCCGTCATCATCTCAATGGGTCCGTACCCTAAAGACATTCCATTCAAAGATTGGGCCCC
>JAYVJQ010000147.1:0-3587 GCA_043769055.1 Allobrachymonas sp. | reverse complement strand
CGAATTGGCCACCACCTACATCATTGGCCGCGTGGGCAATGGCGACTATGGCATTGCGCTGGCGTATTGCACGGTGCTGATTATTTTGATGAGCTGCGCCACGGCGCTGATTCAATTCCTCGTGGGCGAGCGCAAGCTGGGGCGGCGCAAAGGTGCTGCTGCCCCTGTCGCTGCACATTAAACCAATTCAAAAAATAAGGACTCACCATGAACCATGGCGTTGAATTCAAAAACATCACCAAGCGATATGGCTCAGATGCCTCCGCGCCTCTGGCCGTTAAAGGCATCACATTCGAGATCAAAAAAGGCTCGCTCACCACCATCCTCGGCCCCTCAGGCTGCGGCAAAACGACCACGCTGCGCATGATCGCTGGTCTTGAGTCGCCCACCAGCGGCCAAATCATCATGGATGGGCAAGACGTGACCACTCTAGGCCCCGCGCAGCGCAACGTGAGCATGATGTTCCAAAGCTATGCGCTCTTTCCGCACATGAACGTGATTGAAAACGTGGGCTATGGTTTGAAGATGAGTAACGTGCCGAAAGCGCAAGCGTTGCAACGTGCGAACGATGCTTTGAAAAACGTCGGCTTGGTCGGCTTCAACGAGCGCCTGCCCAGCGAACTCTCGGGCGGGCAGCAGCAGCGCGTAGCGCTGGCGCGTGCGTTGGTGTTAGAGCCGGCAGTGTTGCTGTTTGATGAGCCACTCTCCAACCTCGATGCGCGCCTACGCCGCGAAATGCGCGAAGAAATTCGTGGCTTGCAGCAGCGCTTGGGGCTCACTGTGGCGTACGTCACGCACGATCAAAGCGAAGCATTGGCAGTCAGTGATCAAATCATCGTGATGGATCACGGCGTCATCGCTCAGCGCGGCACACCGCAAGATTTGTATGAGTTTCCGGCTTCTGAGTTTGTGGCGGGCTTTATGGGCGAGGCCATGCTCTTCCCCGCTGAATCATTGGCCTCTGGCCAAGTCAAGCTTGGCCCGTTGCAGCTCACACCGAAAAAGCCTGTGGCTGCGGGCAAGGTGAAAGTGGCGGTGCGCCCTGAAGCTTGGCAGATCAATCCTCCGGGCTCGGGCATGGCGGCCAAGCTGGCCAAGAGTGCGTATTTGGGCAGCTTTTATGAATACACGTTTGACAGCGAACTCGGCTCGATCTTCGTGGTGTCGCCTGATTTGGTGAATGTGCTCGCAGTGGGCGCAGATGTGGCGCTGAGCCTCAGCAGCCATGGTGTGTCAGTTGTTGCTGCGTCGTAACCAATTTGCCTTTTGAGAGCGGGATAATCAAGTTATGAACCAAGCCATCAACCAACTCACCGCTCTCAAGCAATTCACCACCGTCGTTGCCGATACCGGCGATTTCAAGCAGCTCGCGCAGTTTCAGCCGCAGGATGCCACGACGAACCCGTCGTTGATTTTGAAAGCGGTGCAAAAGCCAGAATACGCGCCTTTGATTGCCGAGGTGAAAGCCAAGCATCCGAATGCGCCGATGGATGAGCTGATTGATCGGCTTGTGGTGCGCTTCGGCCAAGAGATTGTCGGCATCATTCCTGGGCGCGTGTCGATGGAAGTCGATGCGCGGCTGTCGTTTGACCAAGCGGCCAACGTGAAACGCGCCAAGCGCATCATCGCCATGGCTGCCGCTGCCGGCATCCCGCAAGAGCGCATTTTGATCAAGCTGGCGTCCACATGGGAAGGCATTCAAGCCGCTGGCGAGCTGGAAAAAGAAGGCATTCATTGCAATCTCACCTTGCTGTTTGCCTTCTGCCAAGCCGTGGCGTGCGGCGAAGCCAAGGTGCAACTTATTAGCCCATTCGTTGGCCGAATTTACGATTGGTACAAAAAGTCTGCCGGCGCATCGTGGGTCGAATCCGACAATGCTTTGGGTAACGACCCCGGCGTGAAATCCGTCACCCGCATTTACAACTACTATAAAAAGAACGGCATCCATACCGAAGTCATGGGCGCAAGCTTTCGCAATGTCGGCCAGATCATCGCATTGGCTGGCTGCGATCTGCTCACCATCAGCCCTGAACTGCTTGCCACACTTTCAGCATCAAATGAGCCACTAGCCGGCGCATTATCTGCGCAGAGTGCTATGAAAACAGAAGCGCCTTTGCTGAACTACAACGAAGCCGCTTTCCGCTTTGCATTAAACGAAGACGCGATGGGCACAGAAAAATTATCCGAAGGCATTCGCGCTTTTGCAGCGGATGCGCTCAAGCTTGAAGCTTTGATCAAGGCGGCTTGATTTTGAAATTCCGTTCGCCCTGAGACAAGTCGAAGGGTTCTTTTGCGTTCACGAGAAAACTCATGCTCCGTTGCGATCAAACCCCCTCCTGGAAACTGCTACAACAACAGTTCCAAACCTTAGGCAAAACCTTCGATGTTCGCACTGCACTCGCGCAAGACGCTGATCGCGTTAGTGCGCTCAGCCAAAGCGCGCCGCATATCTTTGCGGATTTATCGAAGAACCGAATCGATGCAGCCACTGAAGCACTTCTGATGCAGCTCGCGCGCGGATGCGGCGTGCAGGAGCAGCGCGATGCAATGCTCTCGGGTGAGGCGATTAACAATACTGAGCAAAGAGCCGTTCTACACACACTTTTAAGGCAAAAACGGCAGGTAGCCGGCATAGAATCTGCGCGGAGCGCTATTGATTTAGGAGTGAATGCGGAGAAGCTTCATACTGTGCATGAAGTGCTCAATGCCATGCTCGCCTACGCAGAGATCATCCGCGCAGATGATGCGATCACTGATGTGGTCAACATCGGCATAGGCGGCTCAGACCTTGGCCCTGCGATGGCAACGATTGCACTCGATGAATTTATTACGCCGAAGAAGCGTTTCCATTTCGTCTCGAATATCGATGGCCATGAACTGGCCGCCACGATGCGCAAGCTGAAACCCCAGAGCACACTCTTCCTCATCGCCTCCAAAACCTTCACCACGATCGAGACGATGACCAACGCGCAGTCGGCGAAAGCGTGGTTTGAGCGCCAAGGCGGCACGGACACTACGCGCCACTTCGCGGCTTTAACGACGAATGTGCAAGCCGCCAATGAATTCGGCATCACCACCACCTTCGGCTTTTGGGATTGGGTCGGCGGGCGCTATAGCCTCTGGAGCGCGATTGGCTTGCCTCTAGCCATTGCGATTGGCGCAGAGAACTTCCGCAAATTCCTCCAAGGCGCGGCAGATATGGATGAGCACTTCGCCACCGCGCCGCTAGAGAGCAATCTCCCTGTGCGCCTTGGTTTGCTCGACGTTTGGTATCGCAATTTCCATGGCTTCACGAGCCGCTGCGTCGCGCCCTATCATTCCGCGCTGCGTCGCTTCCCTGCTTATTTGCAGCAGTTGGAGATGGAGAGCAATGGCAAGCGCGTGGATAAAAATGGCGATGCTTTGCCTTATCACACCAGCCCCGTCGTGTGGGGTGAGCCCGGCACGAATGGGCAGCATGCTTTCTTCCAAATGCTGCACCAAGGCACGGAAGTGATCCCGCTCGAATTCATCGCCGTCAAAAAAGCGACGCATGGTTTGCAAGGGCATCACACCAAGCTGCTGGCCAACGCGATCGCGCAATCGCA
>JAYVJQ010000146.1:0-5720 GCA_043769055.1 Allobrachymonas sp. | reverse complement strand
AAAGCCCTTGACTTCAGTCACGGTCAAGCCGGTCACGCCGCATTCGGCCAAGGCTTCGCGCACTTCTTCGAGTTTGAACGGTTTGATGATGGCGGTAATTTGTTTCATGGTGTCTCTTCTCGCTGCAATTAATAATCTGATGATAACTCTACAGCAGATTGCCCCACTTTGCCCCAAGATGACTGATTTTTGACAACGAGCATCCAAAGCCGATTCATGAATCAACTCAATGCATAGTTTTTAGGGAAGTGGACTCGATTCCAGGCAAGGAAGAGTGTTCAATGGTAGGCGCAATTGGACTCGAACCAACGACCCCCACCATGTCAAGGTGGTGCTCTAACCAGCTGAGCTATGCGCCTATTGAAGCCCTAGATTATAGCATTGCAAATGCACGGAAATTTTGTGCGAACGGCATGGGTGTTGTGTGTAATGCAGCGCCTATAATTTCAATTTCCAACGAGCGACTCATGACCAAATTCGTCTTCGTCACCGGCGGTGTGGTGTCTTCCCTCGGCAAGGGCATCGCTTCCGCATCACTCGCTGCGATCCTCGAATCGCGCGGCCTCAAAATCACCCTCATCAAGCTCGATCCGTATATCAACGTGGATCCGGGCACGATGTCGCCCTTTCAGCATGGCGAAGTGTTCGTCACCGATGATGGCGCAGAGACTGATCTGGATTTAGGCCACTACGAGCGTTTCGTTGAAACGCGCATGAAGAAGGCCAACAACTTCACCACCGGCAAGATTTATCAATCGGTGCTGGAGAAAGAGCGGCGCGGCGATTACTTGGGCAAAACCGTGCAGGTGATCCCGCATGTGACCAATGAAATCCAAGAGTTCATCAAGCGCGGCGCGGGTGTGGGCACGCCTGATGCAGTCGATGTGGCCATCGTTGAAATCGGCGGCACGGTGGGCGATATTGAATCGCTGCCTTTCCTAGAAGCCGTGCGCCAGCTCTCACTGCGCTCTGGCGTGGGCAACACAGCCTTTGTGCATTTGACCTATGTGCCTTACATCAAAGCTGCAGGCGAGCTGAAAACTAAGCCCACGCAACATACGGTGCAAAAGCTGCGCGAAATTGGTATCCAGCCCGATGCGCTTCTGTGCCGCGCGGATCGCAAAATCCCCGAAGATGAAGTCGAGAAAATCTCGCTGTTTACCAACGTGCAGCCGTGGGGCGTGATCAGCATGTGGGATGTAGACACGATCTACAAAGTGCCGCGCATGCTACATGAGCAAGGGCTTGACGGCCTGATTTGCGACAAACTGCGCCTGAACACGCCGCCCGCAAAGCTCGCCCGCTGGGATGCTTTGGTACACGCCGTGGAGCATCCGCAAGCCGATGTCAGCATTGCGATGGTGGGCAAATATGTGGATCTGTCTGACAGCTACAAATCACTCAACGAAGCTTTGAAGCATGCAGGTTTAAAGAACACCGCTCGCGTGAACATTGAATACATTGATTCAGAGACCATCTCCCCTGAGAACGTGACCCAGCTCGCGAAATTCGATGCCGTGCTCGTGCCCGGCGGCTTTGGCGCGCGCGGCGTGGAAGGCAAAATTTGCGCTGCCAAATTCGCGCGTGAAAACAAAATTCCTTATCTGGGCATTTGCTTAGGCATGCAAGTGGCCACCATCGAATACGCCCGCAATATGGCTGGCTTAAAAGATGCCAACAGCACCGAGTTCGTGGCCGACACGCCGCATCCTGTGATTGCACTCATCACCGAGTGGAAAGACAAAGACGGCTCAATTCAAAAGCGCTCTGAGAAATCAGATCTTGGCGGCACGATGCGCCTGGGCGCGCAAAGCTCTGATGTGTCTAAAGGCACGCTGGCGCACAGTATTTATGGTGATGTCGTCACAGAGCGCCATCGCCATCGCTATGAGGCGAATGTGAATTACCTCGATACGCTGCGTAAAGCTGGCTTAGTGATTTCCGCGCTCACGCAGCGCGAGCAGCTCACCGAAATCGTGGAGCTACCGCAAACCGTCCACCCGTGGTTCATTGGCGTGCAGTTTCACCCAGAGTTCAAATCTACGCCATGGGATGGTCATCCACTGTTCAACGCTTTTGTGAAAGCGGCACTGGATCATCAAGGCTCAGGCAAGGCTTTGAAGCCTGTGCCTTCTGGCGCTTCCAAGACAGCTTGATTTGCCAACAAACCAAGAATTTTAAGAGAAATCAGCCTCTAGCCGGCATAGAATATGCGCAGCATGCTACTAAATAAATAGCATTGATTCAGCGCAAGAACACCCAGATTGCAAACACGCCCTCAATGCTGATCACGGCCAGCGTAAGCACCATGCCGCCACGCCGGTTCCATGCGGCGTTGTTGGTCACCAAGCTTTGTGCATGCAAGATGCGTCCGAGTAGGAGGGTCACGCCGAATGCGATGAGCCATGCGCTGTGCATGCCGCGCATCTCCAGCAAGGCCATCAGCAGCAGCGCCATAGGCACGGTTTCAGAAAAATTGCCGTGAGCGCGGATGCGTCGCAGCAGCTGCTTGTCGCCGCCATCGAGAAAATCCACACCGGTTTGCGCTCTTCGGATGATCACCAGCGCGGTGAGCGCGCATTGCAGCAAGGCGCAGCAGCCTGCGAAAAGAAGAGTAAGAGAAACTGTTTGCATGGACGCGTCTCGGCAGGGTCAAGAGATGAACAGAGCACCGATCTTGCCATGCTGCAGACGCGCCTCTTCAGATGCGCTCAATCAGGCTTTCTCTGCTGCGCTTTTGAGGCCAGCCAGCGCCGCAGGCAGCGTTTTCTTCATGCCCGAGCCGATCAGGCGGCTCCAGATTGGGGCGAGCAAGCCAGAGAAGGTGGTGCGGTGCGTCGCCACGGTGGCGTTGCCCTGAGTTTGCAGTTCGTAGTCAAAATGCATCATGCCCAGGGGCAGCTTGCATTCCATGCGCACGCTTTTGCCTTGAATCACTTCCACAAATTTCAGCTCTGATTTAGGGCCGCTGTGGGGCTTGACTTGACCCACTGCACCCGAGACGAACGCACCTTTCAGGCTAGATTCCTTCAAATCAGGATCCCAGCTGGGCCAGCCGCCCACGTTGGCATAGAGCGCGAACACGGTGGCGATGGGAGCATTGATGGTGGTGCTGGCTTCGAATTGCATGGTTTGGGTGCTTTCTTTGGTGAATGAAGAGGAGTTGATGACCGTGGTATTCATGATGAGTGTCTTTGCTCTGGTGAAAAAAATCAAGGGATGGATCACATCGGCGAATAAGCCACTTGGCGCACTTCCAGCGCACCAAATTGCGCTGCGGGGCATTTGGCCGCCCAGCCAGTGGCCTCTGGCTCGCCGGGCACATCGATCAGGTAGTAGCCGCCGATTTGCGTGTCGCCTTTAAGCGCAAAGCCTTCTTTGGTTTTGATCCGGCCTTTTTCGGCATACACGCGCTGGGCTGTCTCAGGCGCAGCGAGCTGGCCTGCGGCGAGCAACACGCCAGCTTGGATGAGCTGCTGGTTGTAAGCCATCATGGATTGCATGATCTGCTGCATGGCGCTTTCTGGTACATCGGTGAAAGCGGCTGGTTGCATCTGGCACAGGAGGAGATATTTCATGGTGAAGATCTTTCAAAAATTAGCCCGGAAAATATGCTCGATAGGGAGCATGGGTGAACTTTAAAAGTGATCGAATCGTTGCGCAATTGACCTAATACTTCATAAATACCAAATAAAAATTTTGTAATCAAGCTGTTTTGAGCCAGAATGAAGCCCATGCAGACGCTAAGAGGCATTCTGAACTTCACCCGCACCGCCGAGCTGGGCAGCTTTGCCAAGGCCGCCAAAGAGCTGGGCATTTCCCCGGTGGCGGTGAGCCAAAACATCAGCCGCTTGGAAGCTGGCCTGGGCGTGCGCCTACTCGCACGCAGCACCCGCGCCTTGCAGCTCACACCCGAGGGGCAAGCCTTTTTGGAGCAATGCCGCCAGCCGCTCGCGCAACTCGATGCCGCTTGCAAAGAAGTGGCCAGTGATGCACGCAGCGCCAGCGGCAAGTTGCGCGCGACTGTCGTCTCGCCCGTGGCTTATCTTTATCTCATTCCGCTTCTGCCCAAATTTCAGCAGCGCTATCCCGACATCACGCTAGAGCTAGAGCTGAGCGAAGACACCAGATCCTTGATCCCCAAGCGCTTTGATGTGGGAATTCGTGTGGGGGCGATGAACGATGCGGCTTTCGTGGCGCGGCCACTGGGCCCGCTTCGCTTGCTATTTTGCGCCACACCGGCCTACTTGGCCAAGCACGGCACACCTCAGAGCCAAGACGATTTGGCGCAACACCGCTTGCTTTTGCTGCAAATCAGCGGGGCTGAGCAAACCACACCTTTTTTTGTTCAATCCCGTCAAGATGGCGGGCGCAGCATACAGTTTCTGCAATTACCCGGTCACTTCATTTGCAACGATTTCCGCAGCTTGGCGCAGGCCTGCGGCGATGGCTTGGGCATTGCTCAGTTACCGCAGCCCATGGCTTTGCCGATGCTGCAAAGCGGGCGGCTTAAGGTGCTGCTGCCCGACAGCGTGGCCGAAGGCATTCAGCTTTTCATCCATTACCCCAGCCGCAAGCAATTGCCCGCACGGGTGCGAGCGTTTGTGGATTTCGTGGTGGAACATTTCGCCGGGCATCCTGATTTGTCTGCGGACGTGAGTGGTTTTGTGGCAGGCTACGAGTTGAATAACAGGAACACAGAAGGCACAGAAATTACACAGAAAACACAGAAGAAGAAATGAATTTTTTCTGTGTCTTCTGTGCGATTTCTGTGTTTTCTGCGCTACCTCTCCTCCCCCGAAAAACGCTCTCGCAACACCGCACGCACCAGCGCCCAAGAGTCTTCCCTAGCCGCTGGGTTTTGACCTACTTGCACGCCCTGCCCCGCACGAGCGGGTGAGCGGCTGGGAATGTCAGGCCGGGTGCGCAAACCGGGCAGTGGGGTGTCGAAATCGTGCACTGCGCCTTCATAGACTTTCACCGTCACTTTATGGCCTTGGCGTTGCAGCCTCTCGCCCAAAGCGATGCACGGGCCGGGAAGCGTCCAGTCATCGTCTGCGCCGAGTAGCATCGTCAGCGATGTGTTGGGGCGATAGCCTGTGCGGCTGGCATCTACGCAACCGGGATAAAAAGCAATGGCCGTTTTGAATGGCATGCCCGAGGCTTGAACGGCACTGTGGCCTGCATCTGTGGCGGCCAGCAAAGTGATGCCGCCGTTGCTCCAGCCCAGCAAAGCGATGTTGTTGCGCTGCACATCTGCCCAAGCCTGCTTTCGCACCCATGCCAGCGCGGCCAGCGTATCTGCGCGGCGATCATCTGTCGTCACGCGAACGCCATTGGCCAAGCGCTGCGCCTCTGAGCAAATTCCCTCAATACCGCGCGAACCAAAGCTGTCTGGGAAAATCGCGTGGTAGCCCTGCTCTTGCAGCATCTGCCCCATCGCATGATGCCGCGCATTGAGCTGGCCTTTGCGAGCACCCGTTGTGGCGTACAAACCGCCACAGCCGTGCAGTGCAATCACCACAGGCTTAGGCGAAGCAGCATCACCCGAAGGCTTGTAATGCCAAGCCTTGAGCTGCACACTTCCCGGGCCTGGCAGTAAAGTGGCTTCTTGCGCAGCAGCAGACATTGCCAGCAAAACGCCAGCCACAAGAGCCCATCGCGCCATGAATTTGAAATAATGCCTCATAACGCCATCGTAAAGCATTAAACAGCAGGCG
>JAYVJQ010000145.1:0-3314 GCA_043769055.1 Allobrachymonas sp. | reverse complement strand
GGCGATTGGAAAGACAAACTCAAAGCTGATCCCACCCAGCTCATGGCCGCCTACATCGCCACCGCGCAAGGTCAACAGCAATGGAATGGCGCGGCGGATATGGCGCGACGCGGACGTTAACAGTAATTCGAAGATATTTTTTTGAACGCAGAGGGCGCGAAGATTACGCAGAAGCCGCAGAAGAGAAACAGCCAAATTTTGTATTTTTTCTGCGCCCTCTGCGAAACCTTCGCGTCCTCTGCGTTCAAAATTTAGGTTTAACCCGCCCAACGTTCATGAAAATCACCTTCAAACTCTTTGCCACCCTAGGCGATTATTTGCCTGCTAACCGCAAAGGCAACGAAGTCGAGATCGAAGTCGACCCAGAGCACAGCATCTTGCAAATCATCAAGCCCTACGGCCTTCCGCCGAAGCTCGTGCACCTCGTCTTAGTCAACGGCCACTACATCAACCCTGAAGATCGCAGCACCCGCACCTTACTAGAAGGCGATGCCCTAGCCATCTGGCCGCCTATAGCTGGTGGGTAGGCTGGCGGGTAGAAGCATGGGGTAGCCCAGCTAGAAGTAGCGCTGCGGCTGTAGTTTTAACCGTTCGGGCTGAGACTGTTGAAGCCCATGTGCCGGTGTAAGAATCAACCCCTCATCACTACTAATTCAATAGCACTCCGCGCACAATCCATCCCGGCTACTTGCCATTTTTGATCTAAAAAACCATGCAAAGCCACTACAGCGCCCAATTCAGCCGAGAAATGGGCTGTACCGAAGCCGAATGGCTAGGCTGGCTCCCCGCCGCCATCGGCGATGCACCCTGGCAGCTCGCGCAAGGCAAAGCCGATGTGCAACTGCCTAACGGCACACTCAACATCCAATGGCACGCAGGAGAACCCCGCCGCATCGCCTTATTCAGCCTGCCGCGCCTGCACGTCAGCTTTGAATTCGCTGGCCTCGATGATGCGCAACGCTATACCTTCATGAAGCGCTTTGATTTGTATATGCAGCGAGGCGGTGGATAGTTATTCCTTTAAAATATTCTCTTGACGGAATATTCTTTCCGGGCTATATTTTCGTATGACTTGGGAAGTTGAATACACCGATGAGTTTGAGTCTTGGTGGGCAGGGCTTATCGAAGCTGAGCAAATCTCACTGGCAGCATCAGTAGGCTTGCTTGAGGCGCGTGGCCCTAATCTTGGACACCCGCACAGCAGCGCCATTAATGGCTCGCGTCATGGGCATATGCGCGAATTGCGCACACAGCATGCGGGCAGACCGTATCGCACGCTCTATGCCTTCGACTCGCGTCGCATGGCTATTTTGCTGATCGGGGGCGACAAAACGGGTAATGAGCGGTGGTACGACACGCATGTGCCTGTAGCCGACAGACTGTACGACGAGCATCTGGCGCAATTGAAGCGCGAAGGAGAAATATGATGGCCAAGAAATTTTCTGAACTACGCGCCAAGATGACATCATCTGCGCACGAACAAGCCCAGCAGCAAACGCAAACCATGCTGGCCGAAATGCCCCTGCACGAGCTTCGTCGTGCGCGAGGTTTATCGCAAAAAATGCTGGCAGAGACGCTACATGTGCAGCAACCATCTGTTGCCAAAATGGAGCGGCGAACGGATATGTACATCTCGACGCTGCGCAGCCATATCGAAGCAATGGGCGGTGAGCTGGAGGTGGTCGCTAAATTTCCCGATGGAACGGTGAAAATTAACAACTTTGCGGAGCTGGCTTGAAGTTTGACTACGTACCTGCGGAGACTGATTTCCTCGCCAACGTAATCGCATGCTCTGGG
This sequence comes from Allobrachymonas sp., assembly GCA_043769055.1. Lineage (GTDB taxonomy): Bacteria > Pseudomonadota > Gammaproteobacteria > Burkholderiales > Burkholderiaceae_C > JANMDU01. Next base: position 1,517 of record JAYVJQ010000145.1, on the reverse strand, counting down.
CACACCTTCACGCATTCTGCGCAGGCGCTGCATGCATCGGGAAGTTTGATAAAGGCTTGCTTGCCGCCATGAGCCCATGCTTTGATGCGACCTTTGAGGCTGAGGGTTTTGCGCTCGCTAGGTGGCAGGATGCCGATTTCTAGCACGTCATAGGGGCAAGCGGGCACGCAGGGGCCTTTGCCTTCGCAGCGGTTGCGATCAATCACGGGGATGAATGTGCCCGCAGGGTGTTTGGATGGGTGCTGCTCATCGCGTGATTTTCCCGCTGGTGAGCAGTTCCCATGTGATCCGATGGTTGGCCGCGATGAACCATAGGGGCGAATAGTCTTTGCGGGTGATGCGCACATCACCCACTGCCGCGTTGCGCTCGACCATGCGATGCGCCATCAAGCCGGGCAGGGCGTGCACCACCGGGAAGAGTAGCATCAGCCAAGGCCAGCCGAGCAAGGGCATGGCAATCAGCCATGCGAGCCCAAGCAAAGTGCCAGCCACATGCAGCGCCACGGTGAGCGGATGTTGATGCTCGGGCAGAAAGACCTGAGTGTAGAAATCGTTAAAGCGCAAAGAAGCGCTGGGTTCGTTCCTAGTGTTCATGGTGAATGCCTAGAGGTTGACAAGGTAAGAAAATTATGCGAGCCTTTGCTCGCTTTTCATACTCGCATTCAATTCATAGGATGGCTGCCCTCATGCCGCAAACGATTTCTCCCCGAAAGAAGCCGCTTCAAGCGCGCTCTGCGTTTACCGTGCAAGCCATTTTGGATGCTGCGGCTCGCGTTTTGGCTTTGCACTCGTTGGATGGCTTCAATACCAACCGCGTGGCTGAAGTGGCGGGTGTCAGCGTGGGATCGTTGTATCAATACTTTCCTAACAAAGACGCTTTGATTGCCAGCTTAATCGCTTATGAGCAAGACAAGCTGGCGCAATCGGTGGAGGCCTGCGCAGCAGCAGGCCAGCAGAAATCACTGCGTAAATCGCTGGAATTATTGGTGCAAGTGGCAGTTGATCACCAGTGGAAAAATCCGAGGTATGCCGCTGCGCTCGATCATGAGGAAAAGCGCTTGCCCGTTTCGGAGAATCTGCGAACGATTCAAGAGCGACTGGTGGCCGCTGTGGCGCACATACTACGCAGGCATCTTGCGCCGCTGACCAAGCGAGCGCTGATGCAATTGGCCAAAGATTGCGTGGTGATCTGCAAGGCCTTGGTGGAAGCTGAAAGCGCCGATGCCCAGCAGAAAGCCTTGCGAGGCCGTGTGGTTGATTGGCTGATGTGCAGGCTTCAAGTGCATGCGGCTGAATGAAATTGATTCACAATCCTGTCCATGGAAAATCTCGACGTTACCGTCCTCCGCCAACTCCGCGATTGGCGCATGCAAAGCAAAAAAGCGCTCCTAGCGACTGTGGTGCGCACTTGGGGTTCGTCGCCTCGGCCTGTGGGCTCGATCATGGCGCTTTGCGAGAGTGGGGCGGTGGTGGGGTCGGTCTCGGGCGGGTGTATTGAGGATGATTTGATTGATCGG
>JAYVJQ010000144.1:0-10732 GCA_043769055.1 Allobrachymonas sp. | reverse complement strand
GGATTTTTTCGTGAAGCGTATATTGGGCAATGGCTTGGGGCAGGGCGCTCATGGGGTATTCCTTGTCAAGTCAAAACATTAACATGAAAAATCAAGTGAGCCAATTCTCCACCTTCAAGCCCTTGATCCGCTTGAATTCACGCACATTGTTTGTCACCAAGGTTGCACCGAGGCTCAGGGCGTGGGCGGCAATCCAGAAATCGTTGGGCCCTATGGGTTGGCCGTCTTTTTCTAATTTGCTGCGTATTTCGCCATACATACGAGCCACATCGCTGGTGATGGGTAGGATACTGATGGACTCCAGCAAAAGTTTGAGTCGTGTTAGCTTTTCATGCCCGGGCTTATTTTTGGCAACACCATGCCAAATCTCGCCCTCTGTGATGACTGAGATGCCGATATCCTTTTGACTGAAAGCACGGTATCTGGTCTCAACTTTGGTTTGCCCCTTGATTAAATAGTTCAAAGTGTCTGTGTCGAGCAGGTAGGTCATGGCGCGCGGTTCTTTTTGAGAGTGGTTTTCTTGGGTGCAGGTGAGCGACTTACGCTCTTGGACTTCATTGATGTGGTTGATGGCTCATCGTCTGCAAAAAGATGTGACACATCGCGCAGTGGCAGCATGTTTTTACGGCCTTCTCTAATGGTATCCATCACACCATCCCATTCTTTTTTTTCTTCCTCAGTTAGAGGCGGAAGACTGTCAAGAAGCTCGCCAAAAGTTTTAAATTTAGGACGAATTACCAACTCGTGCCCCTTGTTGATGATGGTGACTTGTTTGGCGGAAAATTGAAAGTCTTTGGGAATTCTCACCGCTTGGCTGTTGCCACTTGTAAAGATAGTGGAGCTTTTTTGTGGGTAGGGCTGAAGTGCAGAAGAGGGAATGCGAGCGTTCATGCTTTGCTCCTAGAAATGTATATCTTCATAGTATATCCTTCTGTTCCATCTGTCTATACACTAGCAATGTTCATGGCCCATGAGTCAAGTGCGAAAATCTACTGATGAATACCTCTTTAACTCCTTCCTCCCAAACCCTCACCCTCGGCGGAGGCTGCTTTTGGTGCACTGAATCTGTGTACAAGGAAGTCAAGGGCGTGCTCGATGTGGAGTCGGGCTATTGCAATGGGCATGTGAATAACCCGAGCTATGAGGATGTGTGCACGGGGCAGACGGGGCATAACGAGGTGGTGAAGCTCGTTTATGATCCGGCGATTATTTCTACGCGCGAGGTGCTGGAGATCTTTTTTGTGATTCACGATCCGACTCAGCTCAATCGCCAAGGCAACGACACGGGCACGCAATACCGCAGTGGGATTTACTTTTCTAGCGATGCTGAGAAAGATGCGGCGAATGACATCATTCGCGAGATGAGCCAAGACAAATTGTTTGGCAGCCCCATCGTGACTGAGGTGAAAGCTCTTCATAACTACAGCGCTGCTGAAGACTATCACCAAGACTTTTTTGAGCGCAATCCATATCAAGGCTATTGCATGGCCGTCGCTGCGCCCAAGGTGGCTAAGTTTCGCAAGACATTTACCCGGCTGGCCAAATAAGCCTAAGCCTTTGCACCGATGCTGCGCACAACGAGCCTCCAGTTTGCCTATGGCAAAGCTGCGTCAATTCAGTTTCCTGACATCGACGCACCGCAAGGCAGCACCTTGCTACTGCAAGGCAATTCAGGCAGCGGCAAATCGACTTTGCTGGCGCTGGCTTGCGGGCTGCTGAGTGCCAGCGGCGGCATCATCGAAGTGGCGGGGCAAGACTTGAGTGCATTGCAGGGTGCGGCGCGCGATGCTTGGCGCGGGCGCACGGTGGGCTTTGTGCCGCAGCGTTTGCATTTGACGCAATCGCTCACGGTGCAGGGCAATCTGGGCTTGGTGTTTTATGCGGCGGGCTTGCCGTTTGACGAAGGCAAGACTGTTCTGGCGCTGCAGGCGCTGGGGATTGCAGACCTGGCGCAACGCAAGCCCAGCCAGCTCTCGGGCGGTCAGGCGCAGCGTGTGGCATTGGCGCGGGCGGTGTTGCTCGTGCCGAAAATGATTCTGGCAGATGAGCCAACGGCTAGTCTTGATGATGAGGCAGCGAGTCAAGCGATTGAGCTGCTGATGCGTAGCGCAAAAGCGTGTGGCGCAGCGCTGGTGGTGGCTTCGCATGATGCGCGGGTTCTATTGCATCTGCAGAGGTTGAAAGAGCCTGTGCAAGTTATATTATTGAACAAAAATGCTCGTTCGCCGGCACAGAATATGTGCAGTATGCTATGAATTTAATAGTATCGACTTTTCTCTACGCCGCTCGAATGCTGCTTGCGCGCCCCGGCGCTGCGCTGCTCAATGTGCTGCTGCTGGCGCTGGGCGTGGCCAGTATCACGGTGCTGCTGTTGGTCTCAGCGCAGATGCAGCGCAGCTTTGAGCGAGATCTGGCGGGTGTAGATGTGGTGGTGGGCGCGAAGGGCTCGCCGCTGCAAATGATTTTGGCGGGCGTGCTGCATGTGGATGTGCCAGTGGGCAATATTCCTCTCGAAGCGGCACAAGAGCTAGCCAAAGATCCGCGTGTGAAGCAGCTGATTCCGCTGAGCTTGGGCGATAGTTTTCAAGGTTTTCGTATCGTGGGCAGCACTGTGGCTTATCCAGCCCTCTACGCTGCAAAATTGGCCAACGGGCAGATTTGGGCGCTGCCAATGCAAGCCGTGGCGGGCGCGGATGTGGCCAGCCTGTTGCCCATCAATGCCACGTTTGCAGGCTCGCATGGTTTAGGCGGTGGTGGTGAGGTGCATGGGAAGGCGCAATACGTGGTGGTGGGGCATTTGCAGCGCTGCGGCTGCGTGCTCGATCGCTTGATTCTCACCAGCACCGAGAGTGTGTGGCAGGTGCATGAGAAAGAGATTGCTTTGGATGAAGCTGATAAGAAGGCGCTGCAAGAGGAGCGCGAAATCACTTTCGGCTTGATCCAATATGCCTCGCCTCTGGCCGCAGTGAGCTTTCCTCGCTTCGTGAATCAATCCACCGAGCTGCAAGCTGCTGCACCAGCGATAGAAATCACGCGACTGTTTCGCATGCTGGGCGTGGGCATTGAGGTGTTGCGTGCGTTTGCGGCAGTGCTGCTACTGGTCAGCGCCCTGAGCTTGTGGATGGCGCTCACGAACGCCCTGCGCGAACGACGCAGCGATTTGGCGATGCTGCGCATGCTGGGTGCATCGCCTGCAAAAATCGTGGGGCTGTTAGGGGTCGAAACATTGCTTTTGGCCTTGGCCGGCTGGGCAATTGGCATCATGCTCGGACATGGCTTGACAAGTCTGATAGGCTATTTACTGGAGCAGCAAAGATCTTTGGCGCTGACAGGCTGGCTGTGGCTGCCCGAGGAACTCTGGCTCTTAGGAGGCATCTTGCTACTTAGCGTGTGTGCAGCGGCATGGCCTCTGCGGCAAGCCTATCGGTTGGATGTATTGCAAGTGTTGAAATCGGATTATTGAAAAGGGTTTGTTATGCTGAATTTTATGAAAAATATCCGTGTAGCCGGCATATCTATTGCGCTGAGCGCTCTGTTTTTAGTAGCATCCAACGTGCAAGCACAGGCGCACTCTGCTGCTGATGTGAAGAAAGATATTGAGCGCCACAAAGCCATGTCGGCAGCTCACACGTCAGCTGCGCAATGCCTGGAGTCTGGTAAAAAGCATGACGATTGCATGAAGCAATTGCAAACGGCTTGCAAAGGCTTGGGCATCGGCAAGCATTGCGGCATGCGCCATGAGCACTGATCGCCGCTTGATCCTTGCTGCTGGGGCAGCGATGCTTGCACCCGCTGCGTGGGCGCAGGTGCTGTCCTCGCCGATTGGGCAAAGCCCAGCGAGTAAACCTGCTACGCCAGCGGCAGGGACTGTGGCCGGCGTGCCAGCTGGCCAAGGCGCAGGCGTTCACAGCCCCGATTCTCCTTTTGCGCCGCTGCCCAAGCGCACCGATGTGATCGCTTGGAGCGTGCTCACGGCCATCAGCACCAAGAACGAGAAAAACAAAATCCTGCCCGTCTTTGGCGTGCAGCAGATGGCGCTCCATCAAAAAACGCAAAAAATCCAAGGCTTCATGATGCCGTTAGAACCTGGCGACAAGCAGCGCCATTTTTTGCTCACCAGCGTGCCGCTGACCTGCGGATTTTGTCTGCCCGGCGGCCCAGAGAGCATGGTGGAAGTGCGCACCAAAACGCCGGTGAAATATTCGCTGGAGCCTGTTGTGGTCGAAGGTAAATTCTTGGTGCTGACCGATGATCCGTATGGCTTGTATTACCGTGTCACAGATGCTGTGGCGGTGAAATGAAACGATGAATTTTTTGCGCACACTCAGCTTGCAGCGCCTGCTCCTCATCGGGCTGGTGCTGTGCATGGGCTTGGCGCAAAGCATCGCGGTGGCGCATCGCGCGCTGCATCCCGATGTGCGCATGCTCGCACACACACATGAAGAAAACCATGCCCACTCGCATCAAGCCGAGTGCGATCATGGCTGGCTGAGCAAACTCTTTGCCAGCCACGAAGAGGGCGATGAAAACTGCCGCTTAATGGATGGCGCAAGCAGTTCTGACATGCTTTTTGGTGCTCTAGCCGGCATTCCCTATGCGTTGAATGCTCATTTATTCATAGCAATCTGGCAAACTGAGCGCGCTGCGTGGGCGGCTCTTGGGTTTGAAGCGCGCGGCCCGCCTGCGCTTTCTCTGTAAATCTTGCGTCTTTAGGCGTCGCTGCACTCGCATCTTGTGAGTGCAGCGGCTTTGCTTTCGCTTTTCCAGAGAAATTGCTATGTCCCCTTCTTTTCCGCGCTGCACGATTGCAGTCACAAGTGCGTTGCTGTGCGCACACATTTTTGCCCAAACCTCCGCTGAGCCCGAACTCAAACCGATCATCGTCACCGCCAATCCACTGGGGGGCAGTGATTTGATTGCGCCCTCGCAAAGCCTCTCTGGCTCTGGCCTGCTGCTGCGCCAGCAATCCACGCTAGGCGAGTTGCTGCAAGGCACACCCGGCGTAAGCAGCACTTACTTTGGCCCCAATGCCAGCCGCCCCATCATTCGCGGTTTGGATGGGGATCGCATCCGCATCTTGAACAACTCGGGCGCCACGCTGGATGCGTCTAGCCTGAGTTATGACCATGCAGTGGCGCTTGACCCGATTGCCATTGAGCGCATTGAGGTGTTGCGTGGCCCGGGCGCGCTGCTGTATGGCGGCTCGGCGGTGGGTGGCGTGGTCAATGTGATTGACAACCGGATTCCGAAAACGCCGATCAGAGGCGTGACGGGCAAGGTGGATTTTGGTTTGTCCAGCGGCAACTCGGGCAAGAATGGCGCATTCATGTTGGAAGGCGGCAACGAGAAGTTTGCGCTGCATGCCGATGTATCGACCCGCAGCAGTGGTGATGTGGCCGCGCCAATTGATCTACCTTGCACCAAACCTGGCTCACCGGCTTTACAACGAAAAATTTGCAACTCTGCGGCAGATGCAAAAAGCGGCGCAGTGGGTGGCACGCTGTTTTTCGACAAAGGCTACTTGGGTCTGAGCACCAGCAGCTTCAACACGAATTACGGCACGGTAGCTGAAGACGAGGTGACGATTGACATGATCTCGCGCCGCACGGCTGTTGAAGGAGAAATCAAGCTCGGCGGCATGCTGCAAAGCATCAAAGCGCAAGCCAGCAGCTCGCGCTACACGCACACTGAATTTGAAGGTGCAATTGCGGGCACTATCTTCAAAAATCAAGGCACGGACGTACGCTTAGAGGCGCGCCATGCAAAGTTGGGCAACATAGAAGGCGTGATCGGCTTGCAGCTTGATGGCAACCGCTTCTCGGCCGACGGCGCGGAGGCCTTTGCGCCGTATAGCCGCACCCGCTCGCAAGCCTTGTTTGCCTATGAGGAAGCTGCTTTTAGTTGGGGCAAGCTGAGCTTGGGTGGCCGAATGGAGAGTGTGAAAGTCGAGTCATTCGGCAATCCCATCGTGGCTCGCTTTGCGCCCAGCAGCCGCAGCTTTAAGCCCGCAAGCTATGCTGCAGGTGCGCTCATCAACTTGAGTCCCGCTTGGCAGTTGACCAGCAACTTCGCCTCCACCCAGCGCGCGCCCAAAGATTACGAACTGTTTGCCGATGGCCCGCACATCGCCACTGCGGCCTACGAAGTGGGCAATATCACCTTGAACCGAGAAAAATCCACCAGTATCGATGTGGGCGCTAAGTGGAAGAGCGGGGCACACAACGCGCAGATCAATCTGTTTACCAACCGCTTCAAAAACTATATTTTTCTGAACAGCACTGGCAACACCCGCGGCGCTGATGCAGAAATTAACCCGATTGATGCAGATGGCGATGGCGTGGCCGATGGCAGCGGGGAAGATATTTTTCCTGAATACGCCTACCAACAAGTGCCTGCGCGCTTCGTAGGCTTTGAGCTATCGGGCAACTGGCGTTTGATGGATGCGGCCAACAAACTCGATCTGCAATGGCGCATCGACAGCACCCGCGCCACCAACGGCCTCACAGGCCTTGCGTTGCCGCGCATCTCGCCCCTGCGCGTAGGCGCAACGCTGGCATGGGCTACCGGGCCGTGGACTGCCAAGCTGGGCATCGACCGTAACGCCGCAGCCCGCGATGGCAGCACCTCGGGCTACACGCTGCTGAATGCAGCGATGACCTACCGCATGAAGGCAAAGGATGCAGACCTTCTTTGGTTCGCACGGCTGGAAAACGCCAGCGACAAACTCGCCTACAGCGCCACCTCCATCCTCAGCACCAGCGCCCCCGGCAAAGCGCCACTGCCCGGCAGGAGCTTGAAAGTGGGCTTGCAGGCGCAGTTTTAACGATCTGCCCTTATGAATAAAGAACAGTTCGCCCTGAGCCTGTCGAAGGGCTGCCTAGGCTTTGACAGGCTCAGCCCGAGCGGAAGTTATTGATCCGACATGATGAAGTCTGAAGTTTCCGTTCGGGCTGATCCTTCGATACCTCAGGACAGGGCACGCTGCGCGTATCGAAGGGTCAGGGCGAACGGTTAATACATCATCGGGCCAAAGCAATAAGATTTGATTGAGCCCAAGATATAGCGGGGCGCTTCTTGCATGGCGATGACTGGCATCGCTGTGCATTGCTGCGTCCTGTAGCGACACCTAGCCCACTACACTTGAGGGCATGAATCATCCCGTCATCGTAGCCCTGCTGCCTGTTGTCATCCTCATTGCTATCGGTTTCATAGCAGGTCGCGCAGGTTTGATGCCGGGTGAGTCGATCAAACACTTGAGCCGCTTGGTGTTTACGGTGTTTCTCGTGCCTTTGCTGTTTCGCACGATGGCGAATGTGCACCCTGAGAATTTGCAGTGGATGCCGCTCTTGGCTTATCTGCTGGGCATGGCGCTGATGTATGTGGTGATGTTCATCGCAGCCGGGCGCAACAGAAGAGCGGCGGTGTTGGGGCTTGCTGCGAGCTATAGCAACACGGTGATGATTGGCATTGCGCTGATTCAGTTTGCCTATGGCGAGCAGGGCGTGGCGGTGTTGCTGGCGCTAATCACCGTGCATTCGCTCATCATGCTCACGCTGGCTACGTTGGTGCTCGAATGGGTGACTTTGCATGAGAAAGCGGCGGCGCAAACTGGGCCAGCCTTGCTCAAGCTCACCGCACAGACGCTGTGGAATACCTTCAAGCAGCCGATGATTTTCCCTATCGTTGCGGGGCTGCTGTATGCGCAAACTAATCTAGGCTTGCCAGCGTTCATTGATCGGCCTTTGCAGCTCTTGGCCAATGCGTTCAGCCCACTGGCGGTGGTGCTGGTGGGCCTCACGCTGGCCACCACGCGGGTGGGCGAGCATCTGCGTGTGGCACTGGGTTTGGCGGCACTGAAAAACTTTGCGCATCCGCTGACTGTGGCGCTGATTGGTTGGGCGTTGGGGTTGTCGGGTCTGCCATTGGCCGTGATGATCGTCACGGCTTCTTTGCCCATTGGTGCGAATGTATTTTTGTTCGCACAGCGCTACGACACGGCTTTGCCGGAAGTGACGGCGGCGGTGGCTATTTCTAGCGGCGCGGCCTTGGTCACGGTGGCTGCAACCTTGAGCTTGGTGCGGTATTTATAGAACCCAACACTACTTTTTTTATAGCACTCTGCGCATATTTTATGCCGGGCATAGGCACTTTTGACTGAATATTCGCCTCTCTGAATGATCCAGCAGTTGCATCAAAACGCAAACCAGTTAGACCAATTAGTCATAAACCGTACTGAGCAGGAGGAATTGCATTGTATGGAGTGCAACTTTCTCCGTGTTGGTGCAACATCAATGGCTAACTTTGTCGAACGACTCGGCAAAGCTTCCCCACATCGATCATTTCTAGGAGTCAACCCATGATCACCCGCAGAGACATTTTCATTGGCGGCGGTGCTGCCGCAGCCGCTTACATGGCTGGTTCGTTCATGCCCCTGATTGCCCAAAACGCGCAGAATCTTGGTGCACCCTCTGTGGTGCAAGTGGGTTTCCGCAAGCAAAAACTCGGCGATATGGAAATCATTGCTTTGAACGATGGCGTGGCGCGTCGCCCGTTGGCTGCTGAATTTGTGAAGAATGCGCCGCTTGAGCAAGTGCAAGCCCTGCTCAAGTCGCAAAACCTGCCCACCGATTACATCGATGTTCCCTTCACCGCCTTCATGGTCGTCGCTGGTAATCGCCGCATTTTGATGGACACCGGCTTTGCCGACAACGGCGGCCCCACCACCGGCCGTCTGCTGGCTAACCTGAATGCCGCTGGCTTCAAAGCCGAAGACATCGATTCCGTGATCCTCAGCCACTACCAAGGCGATCAAATCAATGGCGTGCGCAACAAAGCAGGCCAGCTCGTGTTTCCCAAAGCAAAAATCATGGTGCCTACCGTCGAGCATGCATTCTGGATGGACGATGCGCGCATGAATGCCGCGCCCGAGGGCATGAAGCCTGCGTTTGCCAATGTGCGCCGCGTGCTCGCTGACATTCCAGCAGATCAGCTCATGCAGTTTGAGCCCGGCAAAGAAGTGTTACCCGGCATCACCAGCGTGGCCGCATTTGGTCACACGCCCGGCCACACGCTGTTCCGCGTGGAAAGCAAAGGCGAGAAGTTTGCCTATCTGGCAGACCTCACCAACATCCCCGAACTCTTCGCCCGTAACCCAGATTGGGCCGTGCAGTTCGACATGAACGCAGATGCCGCCCGCGACTCGCGCCGCAAAATGTTTGAGATGGTCGTGAGCGAAAAAATGCTCGCTGGTGGCTTCCACTTCCCCTTCCCCGCATTTGGTCGCGTGGAGAAGTTGGGTAATGGGTATGACTTCAAGCCGGTGGCGTAACCCGGTTAAAGCGCTTGCTTCTTTCCTGAGAAACCCGCTTTGGCGGGTTTTTTCATGCCCTGCGCCAGAGTTTGCGCCTCTTGCATCACCGTGCGCATCGCCAGTGTGATCTCCCCGTGCTTGGCCAGTGCCAGCGCCACATGCCGCGTGATGCTCGGCTCGGTCACGCGGGTGGCTTGAATCTCACCTTTGGCCAGGGACTCCTCAATCGCATAGCCGCCAAGCAGTGCATATAAATTGCCCTGCTGCACCATCGCAATTTGCAGCGCCAACGAATCCGCTTCGAGCTGTACATTGAGCGAAATACCTTGCTCGCGCGCCACATGATCGAGCTGATCGCGCCAACTGCTGGGGCGGCAAAAGCTCACCAGTGGCAAGCCTTCGAGTTGGGCAAAACGAATCTGCGACTTGGCCGTCAAGCTGTTGCCGCGCGCTGAGACAAGGTAGGTGTCTGTCTGCGCCAGCGCCAGTGCATGGCGCGCATCGGCCTGACCGCTGCGCAGCAAAATCGCCATATCGATGCTGCCCTCATCGAGCCAATGCTCCAGTTGAGCGCCTTGACCTTCGCGCACGCGCAGCTGAATCAGCGGATAGCGCTCACGCAACTGGCGCAGCAAGTTGCTCACCAAGGGGTGCGCCACTGAAGGGATGATGCCCAATCGCACGCGCCCCAAGGGCTTAGCTGCTGAGCTGTGAATTTCATTTTCTAGTTGATCTGTGCTGGTGAGCCAATCGCGCACGCGCGGGGCGATGCGCTGGCCTAGTTCGGTGAGCACCACGCCGCGCCCGGTGCGCTGAAATAGCCGGCCACCGCAACTGCGCTCCAAATCAGCGATTTGCCGGCTCACATGGGGCTGGCTGGTGCCATGCAACAGGGCTGCTTTGCTCAGGCTGCCCAACTCCAGCGCATCAAGAAATAACTTCCAAGCCGTTTGGTTCATCGTGATTTTTTAGGCATGCGTAATATGTATATCTGAAATGTATCACTTGTCAGTTCCTGAATGTCGTAATGAATCCTACATTCACCCACAAGCCATGAGCCACGCGCAAACTGGCGAACGCTCAACTGACTTTTAAGGAATTGAACATGACCACTTTAGACCTTCGCGGCCTCGTGCCCGCACCGATTACTCCGTTCAACCGCGATGGCTCGGTGGACTATCCCGCCATCAAGCGCTTGGGCGCTTGGCTGGGCAGTTTTCCCGGTGTCAAGGGTCTCACGGTGCTCGGCCATGCGGGTGAGGGCACATTTTTAGAGCGCGATGAGCAAGCCAAAGTGATTGCGGCATTTCGGGAGGCAGTGGATTCACGCATCCCCATCATTGCGGGCATCACGCTAGAAGGCACGCAAGTGGCTGCTGCGGAGGCTAAGCGCGCAGTGGATGCGGGTGCTACGGCGGGCTT
>JAYVJQ010000143.1:0-7329 GCA_043769055.1 Allobrachymonas sp. | reverse complement strand
GCAAAATCATCTAACTAACTAGGGATTCCACGCATGTGCATTGTCTAGGGGGGGGGGGGAAACTGTCAAGGCTTTTTACAGAAGCAACATTATTCAACATGACATTTCAAGGAGCTACGATGATGAGAATTTGTAAACCGAATGAAGCAGGTTTGATTTTTGGGCAAGGCAGCCCTTCTATGATGAATTGGTCGGGTTTTTCATTTGTGCCGCCGTCACCAGAGCCAATACCTGTGGCACCTGTCGTTTCTCAAAGCCCATCGCTGAGTTTGGAGTCAGCATACACAAACCTAGAAACAACTCAGCAAGTCGTAGCACAAGCTAGCCCTCCGACCTTTACCTCCAGCATGCCAGGTACAGTTAACACGACAGTATCCGTGACCCCTGATAATGGATGGATATCAACAACGGTTACGATGCCTTCGCCAACAACTACTGCCTCTGACCCCACTGTTACCTCTAGTGTGCCATCGACAATTAACCCAACATCCAATGCGCAACCGAGCACACCCGATGTGCAGAATGGTCGCCCGGGGCCGGAGGCTGGGTATGCGATAGAGGCAGTTAGTATTGGCCTCAGTAGAGCTGGGTCGCTCGGCACCGCATTGGGTGCCGTGCTTGGAGCGGTGAACGATAATCTTGGATTAAAAGATGCGCCCCTATTTTCTCCTGAAACTCCCTCGCAAGTCGGGCCATTTGGCTACCCTGGCTACACACAGATCGGACAACTAGGGTTTACAGCTCCTGGTCCATTAGGCCCCGATCCAATGGGCATATGTGGTTTAACTTATGGGTTGGATAACGCAGGCATAAGCACCGGAGGAGAGAGTAACAGTGGTAGCGGTACAAATTCACAAGGCGGAACTAACGATGGCATGGGTCCTGGCGGCGTAGGCGGGTGGTAATCCACATAAATACGAGCCTTAAATCACAAACTTTGTTGCTTAGCTGAGCCAGCTAAAGCCATAGCAATATCTTCAATAGGCTCAGATTTAGCAGGCAAGATAAGCTTGGGGTGGCGATTTGCTTCTTACTGCTAGAGCTTCCTCGGAATAAAACACATGCACAGACAGACACACAACAAAAGATGCCGCGCGTATTTAATTGTCCTACTTTGTTCACTATTGCTTTTATCAGCTTGCAGTGCAGCTCCTGAATTCAAAGGCTTTCTTTGGAAAGTAACTGATCCTAAGCACAAAAAGTTAGAGACTGAATTTTATATTCTTGGATCGATACACACCGTTTCCACAGTAAATTTAAAGTTTTCGCAAAAAATACTAAGCAGATTCGAACGCTCGTCAACAGTAGTGCTGGAGGATGATCCGAGTCGCTTAAGCGCTGCAATTCAGGAAATGACGAGTACGAATTTAAGAAACTATATCGATTTAGAAACTGAAACTAAGCTGGTTGATTACCTAGCGGAAGTGGGTTTTCAAAAACCGCAGATTGATAAAGTACTACGATTTCATCCGTATGCCCTTCTAATTTATCTGAATGACACGGCGAAGCCTACTAGGCGTGCTCTAGAGAAATACGACTTTCGTAAAATCCCTAAATATCCTGGGGTAGACACAATGCTGCTTCAATCAGCTAGAGATGCCGGAAAGAACATTAAGTTTCTTGAGACAGATGCAGATGTCATGCGCATTTGGATCGAGACTTGTTCAAGTAAAACAGAAAATTCAGCAGCGATTTCTCACGCAATTGATCTATTAACAGGAGCTAAGCAAGTTGATAAAAGATTTTATGACGCTCAACTAGCGTTCGAAAAAGGAGATACGCAGCATCTGAAAAATTGGTATTTTTCTAGAGAAACGCAACAATCCATCAGTATGTCTATTAATAAAAAATGTAGCATAGTTCCCAGAAATTTCTTTTGGAAAAGCAAAATCATTGATCATCTGCGAGGCGATGACAACACCTTGGTAATTGTCGGTGCTGCGCACCTTCTCGGTAAGAACAGCCTAGTCGAATTGCTTCGAGCGGAAGGTTTCAAATTAGAGATGGTTGAATAGTCGTGCTAAAGAAGGTTCTGAAATGCGATATCGATTAATCGCGTTTGTGTTTGCCGTTTTAGCAATTGGCGTTATCGCTGCGATTCATGTAGAAATTCCACGAATTGTGCGGGCGCAGGGCTATTCAAACTCGCAGCAATCCGCTTGGAAGGCGTATGCGCCGCAGCCTGCCGTGTTGTCTGCACTGCCTGTGCAAGAGAAAGCCCTGATTCGTAAGGGGCAGGTGATTGCAGAGTTAACCACGGAGCGTTTTGCACAAAACCGAAACCTTGAAACAGTGCAGAGCGATTTGGCTTTGGCCAAAATCATGGCGGGTAAAAATGAAATGAAATATACCGATGAGGTGGCAGTAAAGACCAAAGCATCGCTCCTACAGCAAATTACTGCGCTTGAGCGCGAGCAGGTGCAAGGCGAGCGGGAGCAGCAGCTTTTAATGCAAAGGGTGGGTGCTGTGGAGCAGCAAGCCCAGCGCCAGCAAGAATTATTTGCCCAAGGCTTTATCTCGCAAGAGGCCAAAGAAAATAGGGTTGCCGAGCTACTCAAGCTCCAGGGGGATATGAGCATCATGCAGCGCCAGCGCATGGTGGTGAGCCGTGAAATTGAAAAACAAAGGCAAGAGTTAGAGTTGATCGAAGTGCGCAATTCGCAGCGCAAGGCACAGCTTGCAAGGGAGATTTCCACGATTGAGCAGGAGCACAACGAGTATGCAGCGCGGCGCATGCAACTGGTCTCGCCGATTGATGGTGTGGTGGCTCAAGTGGCAGTGCAACTCGGGCAAACCATACTGCCGAATTTACCCTTGATGACGATTATTCCTGCTGATGCGCTGATTGAAGTGGTGTTGCTGTTGCCGTCTAAATCAATCGGTTTTGTACGCGAGGGGCAAAGCGTCTCAGTGCGCTATCAGGCGTATCCACATGAGCATTACGGAAGGCATGCGGGCGTGGTGCGCGAAATCTCGCGTGTTGCATTGCCTCCGCAAGATGTGGTGCAGCATATTAAAGTGGAAGAACCGGTATATGTTGTACGAGTTTCTCTGCCTGCGGATCACATGATCTATCAAGGAAAGAAATTACCCATCACACCGGGCATGGTGCTGGAAGCGGATGTGGAGCTAGATCGACTGAAGATTTATCAATGGCTACTAGAGCCGCTGTATAGGCTGGGTGGGCGGGTGTAATCAACACGATGACAAGACAAACAGAATCAGGGAAATTAGACACGAGTGGGATTCCGGGCGCATCGTTCAAAGCTGATGCTGGCTTGAAGCTGCGGCTGTTTCCGCGCAAATCCGTGCCCTTGGTGTTGCAGCAAGAGGCTGCGGAATGTGGCTTGGCTTGCTTGGCAATGGTGGCTAAGCACTATGGTGCACAGATTGAGATGGTGGATTTGAGGGCGCGGTTTGAAGTGTCTTCGCGAGGCACTTCTTTGCAAGATATGGGCGCTTGGGCCGATCAAATTGGCCTCAATGCGCGCTGCGTGGAGCTGGCAGCAGACGAAATCAAGCAATTGAAGCTGCCTGCTGTGTTGCACTGGGCGGGCAACCATTGGGTGGTGGCCACGCAGGTATCCGAGCAGGGCGTGAAATTGCACGATCCTGCGCAGGGGCAGCGCTGGGCTAGCTGGCGCGAGGTGACTGAGAAATTCAGTGGCTATGCAGCAGATTTTGTGCCGCGCGCGCAATTGCAGCGCACGCCGCCGCAGCCGCGCTTGCAGTTTGGCACTTTGCTGCGCAGCTTTCCGGGCATGGGGAACGCTGTGCTTCAGCTTTTCATGGTGTCGGTGGTGCTGGAGATCATTGCGCTGCTCACGCCGTATTACACGCAAATTGTGATGGATCATGTGCTGGTCACGGGCGATAAAGATTTGCTCACGATTGTGGCTTTAGGCACGGGCTTCTTGCTAGTGTTTCAAACAATTTTTACAGCAATTCGCGGCTGGGCGGGGGTGGTGCTGTCGCAAAATGTGGGCTATCAGCTCTATGTGCATGTGATTCGGCAGTTGTTTAAGCTGCCCGTGCAGTTTTTCGTGAAGCGGCAAACGGGGGATTTGGTTTCTCGCTTTGATTCGCTGGGGCAGCTGGCGCAAGCGCTCACGCGCACGAGCATTGAAATTGTGCTCGATGCGCTGATCAGCGTGGGCACGGTGGCCATGATGTTTCTCTACAGCAGCACCTTGGCTTGGCTGGCGCTGGGTGTGTTTACGCTGATGATGATTGTGAAGGTGTTTGTATTTTCATCGTCGATGAGGATTTCGGCAGAGCGTGTGTTTCTTGATGCGAAGCGCCAATCGCATTTGATAGAAAGTGTGCGCGGCGTGCATGCTGTGAAAATGGCCGGCGCGGATATCACCCGCGCCCAACAGTGGACAAACCTGACCCGCAAGGTGCAAGACAAAGATGCGAGCACCGAGCGGATCAATCTCTTCAGCAATTTGGTGATGACCACTTGCACAGGGCTGGCGCATTTGGTGGTGGTGTATTTGGCGGCGCAAATGATTTTGGCGAACCAACTCTCGGTGGGTATGCTGTTTGCGTTTATGGCCTATCAAGGCAGCTTTGCCGGGCGCGCTTCGGCGTTTGCTGACCGCATGCTGTGGTTGCGCACGATGAAGGTGCATTTTGACCGCACGGGCGATATTGTGTTTGCGCAGCCTGAAAATGATTCGGGCGTGGCGCTCACCCAAAAACCTCAAGCCAGCAGCTTGCAGGCGCTGAACTTGGGCTACAAATATGCCAATCCTGACCCGCCGATTTTCAGAGCAGTGTCATTTAACGTGGAAGCGGGCGAGATCGTAGCGATTGTGGGGCCTTCTGGCATCGGCAAGACCACCTTGCTATGTGTGCTGGGCGGTGTATTCATGCCCGGCGAAGGCTCGCTGGCCTACGATGGTGAAAAAGTGCAATCCAGCAATGCTTTAGCTTTGCGCAAGCGCTTGGCTTTTGTATTTCAAAATGATGAGCTGTTTGAAGGCTCGATTGAGGAAAATATCTCTTTCTTTGCCCAGCCGCTGGATCGAGAGCGCATGAAGCGTTGCGCTGAGTTGGCTTGTATTTCTCAAGAAATTGAGAGCTGGCCGCAAAACTATCGCACAAGGCTGGCTGAGCAAGGCGCGGGCATCTCTGGCGGGCAAAGGCAGCGCATTTTGATTGCACGGGCTTTGTATCGCGCGCCTTCGCTTTTGATCTTGGATGAGGCGACGAGCCACTTGGATGTGGCCACTGAAAAACGGGTGCTGGAAAACCTCAAAAGCCTTGGAATCACGATCGTGATGAGCGCGCATCGGCCCGATGCGATTGCATTTGCGCAGCGGGTTTACTCAATGCAGACGAAAAATTGGCTGGCGCAACAAGCAAGCGTGGTTAATTCTCAAAGTTGAAGTCGAAATTGGCCTCTAGTCGGCACGGGATATGCGTCAATTGCTATCAATAGCATAGCAAATTGCTGCCTGTGCTTCAACACGTTCTACCGTGATTTTGATTTGTCCAAAGCGTCTAGGGCGATCAATTCATGTTGGCAGTCGCTGCGATTTGTTTGAATGAAGAATGCTGCAAAAAGCACTCCGACAAAGTCAAACTGGCAAAATAGAGCAATGCTTGACTTCACACCGCTATCTAAAGCTATCTTTACACTCGCCAGTGCAATGCAAGATGCGGGTCAGCGCCCGCAAGATTTGCTGGCGCGGGATGGTTGTATTCAGCGGTTTGAATACAGCTACGAGCTGTGTGTTAAGTCGCTGCGTCGTCAGCTCGAAGAATTGGCTGATAGCCCGGCAGACATCGACGCATTGGGCTACAAGGATATGCTGCGCGTGGCTGTGGAGCGTGGCTTAATTCAAGATGCCTTGCCATGGTTTGGTTTTCGGGAGCTGCGCAACATCACATCTCACGCATATGACCCAGACAAAGCGGCTCAGGTATTTGATGGAATTCCCGTTTTTTTAGAGCACGCGCAGCGTTTGCTGGCGCGACTCATGCCCGATGACGCGGGTTTGAAGCAGCGTGCGCCATGAGCGAGCCCCAGCTTGCCTTGACACCCGGCCAATTGCACAATGTGCTGGCCGTGCTACACGCTTATGCACCCGACCATCAGGCGATGGCCTTTGGATCAAGGGTTCGCGTGGGCTCTGAAGCTCATGCCCTGAAGCAGCATGCTGACTTAGATATCGCTTTAACAGGCAGCCCACTCGCACCTCATGAGATGTTTGCTCTGCGCGATGCTTTCAGTGAAAGCGACTTACCCTTTCGCGTGGACGTGCTGATGCGGGAGGATTTACCTGCGTATTGGCTCAGTGCTATGCATTGGGTTGACCTGCCGCCCAAGTAATAGCCAGCGTCCAATCTTGAACTTGCAGGCCGGCGAACTGCAATAGTGCTTGATCGTTGGTGACCAACACAGCATCCATGCTGATTGCATGCGCAGCAATGAGTAAGTCCAACGGTGCAATTGTTTTTCCGCTTTGTGTCATGCGCCAGCGCGCGGACCCATAGGCCAGCGCCGCTGCGCTATCCCAAGGGAGCGATTCCACGCGAAGCAGCAGCTCTTTGACGGCGTGATGCAAGGCTTTGTTGCCGGGTCGTTTGGCAAGACCGAATTGCAACTCAGCTTCGGTGATGCTGGAAATGCATAGCGCAGCCATGGGCACTTGTGTGACGCGCTGCATCACGGCGGCATGGCCTCGGAGCATATGGCTCACGATATTGGTATCGAGCATGTAGCGCATCATGCGCCGATGCCATCGAATGGATCGCGCTCAGGCGCATGTTGCGCATGCCCAGCTGAGCGCTCATCTTGGCTGAGAAAATCTGGCATTACACCAGCTGCGCTCAGCGCAGTAAAAAATCCATCCCAAGTTGCTGGGCGGCGCGACAAGATCACATCGCGGGTCTCTGCATCTTGGCGCACATAGACCTCGTTCGCATCAAAGCGAAACACGGCTGGCAGGCGCACAGCTTGGCTGCGCCCGTTGACGAAGAGTTTGGCAACTTGTTCCATGATGCATCTCGCAATTGGTATATATCTTAGTATATGCCAATTCATCATCCGTTGAATGGATTGGGGATTTACTCAGATTTTGAGGTAGCTAAGTGATTGATTTATATAGAAAAAAGCCTGTCTTCGAATTATTTGACATCCCGATGCCAGATAATCTGAAATGCCCCCGTATGATCCGCGGCTGTTTGTCTTTTGTCTATGTTTGAGCACGCCTGAATGTCTTCCCCCGGTTTGAATATCGCCCAGCAAGAGGCTGTGAATTTTTTGCATGGGCCTTGTTTGGTGTTGGCGGGGGCGGGCTCGGGCAAGACGCGGGTGAT
>JAYVJQ010000142.1:0-3602 GCA_043769055.1 Allobrachymonas sp. | reverse complement strand
GCAGACGTTTGGATTGGTGTTTGCATAGGCAACTTCATCGGCGATACCTTGAGCCAATCGGCCAGCGCCATCAAAGTCTCTTCCGGTGCTTCCGTCATGAGCTGATGCCCGCCTGAGACCTTGACTACTTTGGCACCGGGCGCAAGATCAATCAAGCCCTGTGCAGCCTTCGGTATCGTCATTTGATCCGCTGCGCCCAGTATAAAAATGATAGCAATCTGCGCAGATTCTATGCCGGCAGTCAGTCGATTCAATGCTAAAAATGCTCCTTCATAGCTGTTGCAGGCGTTAAAGCCTATATGAAACACGTTCTCCCGCGTGCTACTCGTCATTGCAGTGTTGTAAACCCTGCGCATCAGCGCCCGCGAGCCGCCATACAGCCATGTGCCCGGGCCCAGAGCTGAAGGCGGCGGTGCAAGCATGCTATGGCTGAAGGTGTTGACCATCTCAATGGCCTTCATGGGTTCATTGAGCGATGCATCAAGCAAAGCAGGCGACACTTTCATCGGAAACGCCGTGCCCACCATCGCCAGATGTAAAATATGCAAGCCGCGCTCAGATGCGATGCTCGTCGCATGCAGCGCAATCAGGCTGCCCCAGCTGTGGCCAATCAGCGCGGCTTGTTTGACCTTCATCTCGGAAAGCAAAGAGAGCACAAACTCCGCCGCCTCTTCAACAGTTTTCGGGCAATTGCCTTCACTCTTGCCATGCCCCGGCAAATCCACCGCGAGCACGTTGTAGCCATGAGGACTGACGCGATTGGCAAAATAGCGCGTTTGCAAAATCCACACGCTGTGATCGTTGAGTACGCCGTGGATGAACACCATAGTAGGCTTAGCCGTATCAAAAGGCTTGCCGCCTGTGTAGGCGTAGATGGGGGTTTGGTTGATGGTGATGTACATAGGACAAAAGCTCTGTGCAGTGAGAGAATTTACAGCATATCGTTGCGAAAGTCAGAATCAATCCTGCAAGTCGAAGCTTTAGAGTATGAAACCCCTGCTGCAGCGATTGTCTACAGACGTGAGGCGGACTTGGTCCTTGCCCACGCTTTTCGTAGCGAAGTTGAGCGCATGCAAGAAGAAACGATCGGTCGGATTGGGCATTTGCGATATCGATTGCAGGCTTGCGCCGCGATATTGCTTAAAAGACGCAAGCGGCGATTGGAGAATATCAATACGGTGGCTAAATATTGTCGGTTGTCGTTTAAAATCAAATTTAGTTTTTTTCGCCTAGTGGACTCACTAGGCGTTTTGCGTTTTGTAAAGACACTTTCTTCGAGATAAAAATATGGCAACTATTCCCATCACCAAACGCGGCGCTGAAAGTTTGAAAGCTGAGCTGCATGATTTAAAAACCGTGCAGCGCCCTTGGGTGATCAATGCGATTTCTGAGGCACGGGCGCAGGGCGATTTGAGCGAGAACGCTGAATACGATGCGGCCAAAGATCGCCAAGGATTTATCGAAGGGCGCATTCAAGAGATTGAAAGCAAGCTCTCGGCGGCTCAGATCATTGATCCTACGGAGCTGGATGCGGGAGGGCGCGTGGTGTTTGGCGCGACGGTGGAGCTCGAAGATGAAGATTCAGGTGTCAAGGTGACGTATCAAATCGTGGGCGAAGACGAGGCCGATTTGAAGCTAGGGCGCGTGAATATCTCCTCGCCGGTAGCTCGCGCGATGATTGGCAAAGAAGAGGGAGATACGGTGGTAGTGCAGGCGCCTGCTGGTGAGAAGCACTATGAGATCATCAAGGTCAGCTATTTGTAATTTGCATCAGAAAATTAGCCAATTCCCGGCACTGAAATTGATTAGTTTGCTATCAATTTAGTATTGAATAAATAAACCGCCTCTGAGTCTCTCTGAGGCGGTTTTTTGTTGTGTGCCACTCTAAAATTACTCCATGAATTCGCCTCACACCGCTCCATTTGTTCATCTGCGTTTGCACACAGAATTCTCCGTTGTTGATGGCACGGTGCGAATTGATGAGGCGGCCAAAGCAGCGGCAGGCGGCGGCCAAGCGGCGCTAGCCATCACTGATTTGAGCAACCTGTTTGGCGCAGTCAAGTTCTACAAAGATGCGCGCGGCAAGGGCATCAAGCCGATCATTGGCGCGGAAGTATTTCTGGATATGGGTGGCGCTGAATCAGGCAAAGATCCGCAGCTCTCTCGCATCGTGCTGCTCACGCAAAACAAACAAGGCTATTTGAATCTCTGCGAACTAATTGCGCGTGGCTGGACGAAGAATGTGGTGCGCGCCAATGCGGTGGTCAAGCTCATTTGGCTTCAAGAGTTGTCTGAAGGGCTGATCTTGCTCTCAGGCGCACAATCCGGGCCGCTGGGTGCTGCTTTGCTGCAAGGCGATGTGGCCAAGGCCTCTGAGCTGGCTTTGCAACTTGGCAGCGCCTTCCCGCATCGCTTTTACATTGAACTGCAACGTGCAGGCCGCGCAGATGATGAGGCGCATGTGGCGGCTGCAGTGAAGCTGGCCGCGAAGATGAAATTGCCTGTAGTGGCCACACATCCGATTCAGTTTTTAACGGCGGATGACTATGAAGCGCACGAGGCGCGCATCTGTATTTCTGAAGGCGAGATTTTGGGCAATGCGCGCCGTGTGCGCAAGTTCACGCGTGAGCAGTATTTCAAAAGCAGTGCGGAGATGGGTGAGTTATTTGCCGATCTACCCTCTGCCTTGGCCAACAGCGTGGAAATTGCCAAGCGCTGCAGCTTGACGCTAGAGCTGGGTAAATCCAAGCTGCCGCATTTCCCCACGCCACTGGTCAATGGCGAGCAGCTCAGTGCCGATGATTATTTCCGCTATATCTCGCATGAAGGCTTGAAAGAGCGGATGCTGATGCTCTATCCCGATACCGAGCAGCGCGACACAGAAATGCCGCGCTATGTGGAGCGATTGGAGTTTGAGATCGGCACGATTTTGAAAATGGGCTTTCCTGGCTACTTTTTGATCGTGGGCGATTTCATTCAGTGGGCCAAGGCCAATGGCTGCCCTGTGGGGCCGGGGCGTGGCTCTGGCGCGGGCTCGCTGGTGGCTTATGCGCTCAAGATCACCGATCTTGACCCGCTGCAATACAAGCTGCTCTTTGAGCGCTTCTTGAACCCAGAGCGCGTTTCCATGCCCGACTTTGATATTGACTTTTGCCAAGCCAATCGAGATCGCGTGATTGATTATGTGAAGGCGAAATACGGCAAAGATGCGGTGAGCCAAATCGTCACCTTTGGCACGATGGCTGCGCGCGCCGTGGTGCGCGATGTGGGTCGCGTGATGGACATGAGCTACACCTTTTGCGATGGCATCAGCAAGCTCATTCCGAACAAGCCGGGGCAGCACATCACGCTAGAAGGCGCTTTGAAGGCCGAGCCCGTCTTCCAAGAGCGCTTTGACCGCGAGGAAGAAGTGCGCACCTTAGTTGGGATGGCGCAAAAGCTCGAGGGCATGACGCGCAACGTGGGCATGCACGCGGGCGGCGTATTGATTGCTCCTGGAAAACTCACAGACTTTACGCCACTCTATCAGCAGCCCGGCTCTGATTCAGCGGTGAGCCAGTATGACAAAGACGATGTGGAGGCGGTGGGCCTTGTTAAGTTTG
>JAYVJQ010000141.1:0-6495 GCA_043769055.1 Allobrachymonas sp. | reverse complement strand
ACTGGGATATTAGCCAGCCAAAATGTGAGTCTCACGATGCGGTCAGCCAGCAAAGCAATGAGCATCTAACAGGAGCTGGCTATGAAAATCAACAGACGTTTGGCATTAACGGGAAGCGCTGCGGCACTTGCGAGTACAGGTGTAGTGACCGCGACGGGTCTGGGCGCGTTGTTTGCGACGGGCTGCGGCGGAGGCTCAGAAACCGCAGTTTCAGCACCCGCTGCCAACAAATACACGCAAACCAATTTGGTGGCTAACAAAGCCAGCTACAACGCGCAATTCTTAGAGCCCAATTTCATCGACGCTTGGGGCATCGCCACGCGACCAGCAGGGGCGGGCGGGCACTTTTGGGTGGGCGGCGGCGGCACGAGCTGGCAATACGTGGGCGATGTGAAGCGCTCGACGACGGCATCACTCAAGCCATTTTTTCAAGATGGGCTCAAAGAAGTGACCGTAGCCGGTGCAGATTCGCTGATTACCGAGGCCAGCGCCGGCAAGATCACGGGCGTGGTGTTTAACGGCGCGGGGCTGACTGAGAACAAATTCAAGGTGACCACGCAAACAGCCGTGCAGCCAGCCACGGGCGCAGCAGTCACGTTTGATGGCTCAGCGCGCTTCGTTTTCGTCACCGATTCAGGCATTGTGAGCGCTTGGACGGATCGCGCCACCGATGGCAGCACGGTGCGCGTGGATGGCGCTGCGGCGCAAGTGTATGACGGCACGGCAGACAAATCAGCCTTCTTCGGCGTGGCGATTAAGCCCGGCACTTGGGACACGATGTGGCTTGCTGATTTTGGCGCTGCGCCGAAAATCGTGACGCTGAACGCGACTTGGGGCAAGGTGCCCACTACAGGCTTTGCCAATCCATTTGGCACGGGCGCGGGCGGCGCTGTGAAGCCCGGCGATCCTGTGCCTTTTAACATTCAGGTGGTGAGCGAAGGCACAAAAGATCGTGTGTTCGTGGCCTACGCTTTGAGCCAAGAAGACCCAGCAAGCGCGGGCGACTTTTATGCTGCGGAAGAGGATGCACTCGACGCTGCGGCGGAGCTGGTCAGCGGCAATAAGCCCAACAAAGGCAAGCTGGTGGAATTCGATACCGCTGGCACGCAGGTGCGTATTTATGCAGATGCGATGCGACTAAATGCACCTTGGGGCATCGCGATTGCGCCCGCTGATTTTGGCTTGCTCAGCGGTAAACTGCTCGTGGGCAATTTCGGCGGCGCAGGGCGGATTTGCGCTTTTGATCTCGCCACGGGCGCGTATGTGGACGATGTGAAGGGCGCAGATGGCAAGCCCGTGGCTATTTCTGGCCTGTGGGGCCTACAGTTTGGCAATGGCGTATCGCTGGGCGATCTCAACGCGCTTTATTTCGCCGCAGGGCCTGAAGACGAGAAAGATGGCCTGTTTGGCTCGCTTCGTGTGGCCTAAAGGAGCTGTTGGGGGGGGCAGGTTGAGGCCTGAAAACTGCTCAGGGCAGATACCCATTGACCGAAGCGGCGCGAGAAGGCTTAAAATACGGTTTGCCGTGAGTTATCAAGGCAAATGCCCCCCAGTAAACCAATCAGGAGCGAAGTCGGTTGAACATTCTGAAAAGATGCCCCACCCCAGCGCTGATCTCATCGGGACACTGCGGGAACGATTCATCTTTGAAGGAATTTCACCATCGCAACCGCACCGTACCGGCCGCCCATTATTCGGCCACCGCGCCCACCGCGCCCCTCGCGCTACTCTCGTGAAGAGCGCAAACACCGTTTAAACCGCGAAATCATGGCGCCTGAAGTGCGCGTGATTGGCATTGATGGCGAGCAACTTGGTGTGATGCACACGCAAGATGCCCTGCGCCGTGCGCTGGACCTTGATGTGGATATGGTCGAAACCGTAGCCACCGCCAGCCCACCCGTCGTTCGCTTGATCGATTACGGCAAATTCAAATACCAAGAGCAAAAGCGCGAGGCGGAAGCCAAGTCTAAGCAAACGGTGATTGAGGTCAAAGAAATCAAACTGCGACCCGGCACGGATGAGGCGGATTACCAAGTCAAGATGCGCAACATCAAGCGCTTCTTGGAAGAGGGCGATAAAGTCAAAATTACGCTGCGCTTCCGTGGCCGCGAGATCACGCACCAAGAGATTGGTATGGCTCAGCTTGAGCGCATCAAATCTGATTTGGGTGATTCGATCATGGTGGAGAGCATGCCCAAGTTAGAGGGCAAGCAGATGATCATGATGATTGCGCCAAGCCGCAAAAAAGCTGCGGCACCAGCCAAGCCTGCTGCCGCATCTGCAGCGCCAGCCGAGACCCCCGCACCCGCTGCTTGAGTTGGCTTCGCTCTCAACCGAAAAGGACTCATCGCGCAAGTGATGCGTCCTTTTTCTTTGCGAAGCTTCGCTCAAGGTGTTGAAGGCGCAAGCCGCCCCAGCAAAACCAGTTGCGTGCCTTGCTTGCGCAGCACCACGCCTTCGCCCGAGGCAGGCGTGATGCCCGTGAGTGCGGTGATATTGACCTGATGCGTGACGACGACCAATGCACCAGTGCCGCGCCAAGCCAAGAGCTGCTTGCGTGCCGCCGCTGTTTGCGCAGGCTCGGTATCGCGGTTGGCAAAGAATGAGTTGAAGGCCGGCGCATCGGCTGTTACGAGATCAGGAAAGGCCAATTGCGCCGTCTCTCGCGTGCGGCACCATTGCGAGCTGATCACGGAATCCACCTTGATGCCTTGCGTTTTGAAGCGCTGGCCTAGTTTGCGCGCTTGTTCGCGGCCTTGCGCATCCAAATTGCGCTGCGTATTGCAATCGCCCAGCTTCATGCCCTCTGGATCGCCGCCACCGGGGGCAATGGCATGGCGAAACAGCACGATAGAACTCGGTTGCTTGAGAGTTTTCCATGCCACATCGCTATCGACCGTTTGTGCGAAGGCTGTGAGTGCAATCGTTTGAAAAAACATGCCCAGCAAGGCAAAACGGCGAGAGAAAAAATTCCTAGGCTTCATGGCGCGCTCCAGTCTATTTGTATTGTGAATGGCCTGCAAATCCCATGCGCTGCTTGTTGAATTGGCGACAGCGTAGCAAGGCGGCCGCTCGTTTGCTGCGCATCAGCGCCCTACAATCTGGAGCATGCAAGCACTTCGTATTTATGCGGGCCCTGGCGCTTTGGCGCATCTGCAAGCCCATGGCCTTGCGCCCAAGCATGTGCGCACGATCCCAGCCGCAGCAGGTGGGCCTAAGGGTTTGATCCTTGGGCCGCTGGATCGTTTTATTTTTGGGCAATGGCTTGCGCAATCGACTCAGCCGGTGGATTTGGTGGGCGCGAGTATCGGCGCTTGGCGCATGGCCACGGCGTGTTTGAATGAATCGGTGCTAGCTTTTGAGCGATTGGAGCGCGACTATATTCATCAAGACTATGCGCTGGAGCCCGGTAAAAAATTCCCCACGCCGGATCGCATTAGCGCAGATTTTGGCGCTTCGCTGGAGGCGTTTTATGGCGGGCGAGTGCCCGAAGTTTTAAACCACCCGCGCTATAAGCTGCACATCGTCACCTCGCGCGGGCGGCATGTGCTTCGACGTGAAGGTAAGTTTCGCGCGCCCTTGGGCTATGCGGGCGCGTTTTTTACCAATGTGGTGCGGCGCAAGGCGATGGGGGCTTGGTTGGAGCGGGTGGTGTTTTCTTCGCAAGACAGCGAGCTGCCTTTTCTGACGAATGATTACCGCACGCGGCACATTGCGCTGAGTGAGGCGAACTTTAACCCCGCGCTGCAAGCCAGTTGCTCCATCCCCTTTGTGCTGCGTGCAGTACACGATATTCCCGGCGCACCGCGTGGCGCTTATTGGGATGGCGGCATTACCGACTATCACCTGCACCTTGACTACAAAGCTGATGACGGCATCGTGCTGTATCCACATTTTCAGCAAGCAGTCGTGCCCGGTTGGCTGGATAAATCGCTCAAATGGCGGCATGGGTCGAGCAGTTTTCTTGACCGTATGATCGTGCTTGCACCAAGCGAAGAGTGGATCAAAAAGTTGCCACGTGGCAAACTGCCCGATCGCACTGATTTTGCGCACCACGGCACGAATCTGGCTGCGCGTGTGGCGCAGTGGAGCGGGGCGGTTGGCGCGGCGCAGCAGCTCGCCGATGAGTTTGCCGCTTGGCTGGAGAAACCAGATTTATCGAAGGTGCTGCCCCTATGAGTGGTGCGATACGGCCTGTGGGGCAAACGCCCGCTGTCATTGGCGTGCTGATGCTCGACACGCAGTTTCCACGTCCCAAAGGCGATGTGGGCCATGCGGAGACTTTTGGCGTAGCCATGCACTACGATGTGTTCAAAGGTGTCTGGCCCGCGAAAGTCGTGACATCCGCTGCGAGCTTGCATCAAGCGCGCATGGTGACCGGCTTTCAGCACATGGTGCGCATGATGCAGGCGCGTGGCGTGCAAGCCGTCACCACCAGTTGCGGCTTTTTGGTGTTGCTGCAAAAAGAGTTGCAGTCCGTCACTAAGCTGCCTGTGGTCACATCAAGCTTGCTGCAATTGCCAGCGGCTTTGGCTAAAGAACCGCAAGTCGGCGTGCTCACCATCAGCGCCAGCATGCTGGGCAAAGACCATTTGCGCGCAGCGGGCGTGCCTAAAGAGCGCGTGAAAGATGTGATCGTTCAAGGCATGCCACAGGGCAGTCATTTTGTGCAACAGATTTTGGGCAATCAACCTGCGCTCGATCTAAAAATTGCTGAGGCTGAGGTAGTGGCTGCGGCCATCGCCCTCAAAGCCCGCGCGCCTGAGCTGAAAACCCTTGTGCTCGAATGCACCAATATGCCTCCCTATCAAGCGGCCATTGAGGCAGCTACGGGTTGGCAGATTAAAAGTCTGCAAACCGATCCGCGCTTGCGCAAAGTCATTGATGCGACTACGGCCGCTGCCGCTGCGCCTGCACAGAGTTCACAATAGCTCACCTTCTGGAGCAAATCGTATGAGCAAAGAATTTGATGTGGTGATCCACGGCGCAACAGGTTTCACGGGCCGCTTGGTGGCTGAATACATGATGGCGCGTTACCCCAATGGCAGTAACGCCGAGGGCATTCGCTGGGCCATGGGCGGGCGCAGTGCGGACAAGCTCGCTGCAGTGCGCGACGAGATTGGCGCACCGAAAGACACGCCCCTCATCGTCACCGATGTGGCCGATGCATCAAGCCTCGCGCAGCTCATGGCGCGCACCCGCCTCGTGCTCACCACCGTGGGCCCCTATCAGCTCTATGGCAATGAGATGGTGGCAGCCTGCGCCAACAGCGGCGTGGATTATGTGGATTTGTGCGGCGAGCCTGCATGGATGCGCCTCATGATTGATGCGCATGAAGCAGAGGCTAAGGCCAGCGGCGCGCGCATTGTGTTCTCTTGCGGCTTTGATTCTGTGCCGTTTGACATGGGCGTGTTTCTCCTGCAAAGCGAGTTCAAAAAGAAATTTGGGTCTCCAGCCTCCCGCGTGCGCGGGCGTGTGCGCAAGATGAAAGGCACATTCTCTGGCGGCACAGCCGCAAGCTTGAAAGCCACCATGGCCGCAGCCGCCACCGACCCGCGCGTGCTCGATTGGCTGCGCAGTGCCTTCTCGCTCACACCCGGCTTTGAAGGCCCCAAGCAGCCGCATGGCGCGAAACCGATGATTGATGAAGCCCTCGGAGCGGACATGTGGGTAGCCCCCTTCGTGATGGCAGCGATTAATACGAAGAACGTGCACCGCTCCAACTTCCTCATGAGCCACACCTATGGCCAAGATTTTGTGTACGACGAAATGATGATCACTGGCCCCGGCGAAAAAGGCCAAGCGATTGCCAATCATGTCGCTGCCGATAAATCCCTAGGCGGCGAAGGTGGCCCTAAGCCCGGCGAAGGCCCCAGCAAGGAAGAGCGCGATACTGGCTTCTACGATGTGCTGTTCTTGGGCGTTGATGCGCAAGGCAACAAACTCAATGTCGGCGTCAAAGGCGACCGCGACCCCGGCTACGGCTCCACCAGCAAAATGATCACCGAATGCGCCGTCTGCCTACTAACGCAATCGAAAGAAACAAGCGGCGGCATCTGGACGCCTGCGCCAGCGCTAGGCAAAGACATCATCACACGATTAGCAGCGAATGCGGGGCTGACGTTTGCGGTGGAGTGAAAGATTATTTAAAAACTAATCTACACCGCCTCCAACCGCTGCACCATATCCGGAAACTGTGCCACCATGCGAATCAACAGTGCAGCTTGCGCGTTGGGCTTGGCGCGGCCTTGTTCCCAGTTTTCTAGTGTGCGTGGGTTGGTGCGCAGGTAGCTGGCGAATACGGGGCGCGAGAGGTGCAATTGCTCGCGCACATTGAGCACATCTTGCGGGCTGAGTTGAGGGGCAGGCTTGCTTTGCACTTTGAATGTACGCAACGTGATTTTGCCTTCGCGCTGCTCGGCAAGCGCATCAAAGCCTTCAACTAGTTCTGAAAAAATATCACGTTTCTTGGTCATGGTTTCTTCCTTTCGGGCG
>JAYVJQ010000140.1:0-8044 GCA_043769055.1 Allobrachymonas sp. | reverse complement strand
GTCGGCGCTGCAACTGCGCGGCTTTTGGCAGCAAGCACTTCGCTCATCCATTCAACCGGTTTGTTGCCCTGCCCAATCGTGATCAAGCAACCCATGATGTTGCGGATCATGTGGTGTAGAAAGGCGCTGGCTTCAAAGTCAAATCGGTAATACGCGCCGCGCTGGCTCACATCCGCTCGTAGCAAAGTTTTGATTGGCGAGAGTGCTTGGCATTGTGCCGCTCGAAAAGAAGAAAAGTCGTTTTCCCCAAGTAAAATCTGCGCAGCTTGCTGCATATTTTGTAGCATCAAAGGCATGTGAGTCCAGCCTGCGCGATGGCTCTCGATGCTTGAGCGGATCGGCGATTGCAGCACAATGTAGGCATAGCGGCGTGTGAGTGCTTGGGCTCGGCAGTGAAATTCAGCTGGCATTTCTTGCGCCCACTGCACAGCCATGTCGTCTGGCAAGAAACGGTTGACACCGCGCATCCAAGAAAAAGCTTCGCGCTCCAGCGGCGTATCAAAGTGCACCACCTGCATCAGCGCATGCACACCCGAATCGGTGCGGCCCGTGCAATTGGTGACCACGCGCTCGCCCTGCGGCAAGCCAGAGAATTGCCGCAAGGCATCCTCTAACTGATCTTGCAAAGTGTTGCCACCTTTTTGGCTTTGCCAGCCGAGGTAGCCCGTGCCTGAATAGCTCAGGCCAAGGGCTATACGTGGCATGAATAGCGCGGCATTGCTTACGTGGGGAGAGCTTGGAGCAAACTGCTCAAAGCATCAACCCAAATCAGCCAGCATCTTGGTCGCGCGGGCTTTGAGTGCGCCAGTGGCCTCTTCCACCACCTCAGAGACCAAGGAGCGCGCACCATCAGAGTCGCCAATATCGCGGAACTCCATGGCCAGTGCAAGCTTGGTCTCTAGCGGGTCACCACTGACACCTGCGTCGATTGCGTCGGAAGCAGCCGCAGCGGACGCGCCGGGTAAATCAAGCGATAAACCGCCCAAATCAAACTCAAGGGCTGCAGGCTCGCTGGGACCAGTTTTGAGCGCCATCGGTGCAGTAGGTGCGGACACCATGGGCGCAGGCGATGAATCAAAGTTCAAGCCGTTGGAGAACGAGGCCATGTCGGGCTCAGAGAGCTTGATGGCTTCAAGCGCGGCGGGCTCGCTCATATCAAAGTCCACCATAGGGTCTGGCTCTGGGCTGGCACGCAAAGACATGGTGGGCTCGCTCAGGGGAGAAATCAGCATGCCAGCATGCTCGTGGGCCGCAACTAATTCATCGTTGCCCGAGCTGAAATCTAAATCAAGGTCAATATCAAAATCGGGGTCTGCACCCGGCTGGGCCTGCTGTGGCACGGTGCTGGTGGCACTGAATGCGGCCGTGGCAGCCATGGCTACAGCGCCGCCTGTCATCACGCTGCCAGCCAAGCCTGCACCAGCAGGCGCATTGCCCAGCTGATACAAGGAATTGCCGGGATCAATCTCGCGGCCCATGACACTGGCGGCATCCCACTCGGGGCCTGCGCCTTGCGTGAGATTGAACGCCTCTTTGGCAACCGACTCGAACGCTTTGGTATCGCGGCGCTTGGCGTAAATTTCCATCAGCTTGACATGAATGGCCACGCGCGATGCGTTGGTGCGCATGGCCTCTTTGAGGATTTCCTCAGCCTGCAAATCGCGGCCATAGGCCAAGTACACATCGGCTTCGGCCACGGGATCCACATCGCCTGCCGCATCGAGCTGGCTGGGCGAATACACCATGGATGAACCCGCTCCGCCCGCACTGCCAGAATCGGCGGTGTCTACCCGCTGGCCACCTGATGCACCAAAAAAAGAATCAGGCTGCAAACGGCTCTCTAGGAAGGAGCTATCCACCTGAACAGCTTTTTTCTTCTGGCGATTGCGCCAGAAAGCCAAGCCACCTAAGCCAGCCAGCAATGCACCAGCTCCTGGCAAGACCAATGGATTGTCCATCAGGCTTTCCATGATCGTGGGCTCGGGCGGTGGAGGCGGTGGGGGAGCTTTCGGCTTGACAACTACAACTGGAGCAGGCGCTGAGGCGGCTGGAGCAGGAGCGGCTGCCGTTGCCGTTGCCGTTGCGGTGCGGGTTGGGTTACTGGCAGTAGCGGTTGTGTTGACTGCTGAGGTTGGCGTAGAGCTGACGGCGGTGGTTGCTGTGCTTGCGCTGGCAACGGTAGGCGCAGATGCGGCTGGTTTCGCAGCGGATGAGGCAGGAGCAGCAACAGGTACTGTAGGCGCGGTAGCAACGGTTGCAGTGGCTGTTTTCGCAGCAGTGCTGGTTGCAAGGGGTGCAGAAGGTGCTGGCCCAGTGGCCGCCACCTTCACGCCAGGAGCGCTGGCTGCGGCGGCAGGCACGGCCGCTGGTGCGCCGGGCTTCGCCACTGTGGTGGTGCCCAGTTTGTTAAGGTCTTGAATGTTTTTCGACAACTCGGCCACACGGCTAGCGTTTTCTTTGGCCTGCTTGTCTTTGGCAATCGCGTCTTCTTTGGCTTTGCCGGCCACAGAGCCTTTGCTCAGTGTGAGTTTGTCGGGTGCAGTGGCCTGTGCCTTAGTCTCGCTCACATTGGCTTGCACTTTGCCGCCCGCAGCACGACCCGGGGCGGAAGCTACTGCCGTTGGCGCGCCAGAAGCTAGGCGGCGGCGGAATTCATTGAAATCTTTGGATTGCGCCACGATGGTTTGGCGAGCTTCGCCCTCAACCGTGCTGGGCGCGCTGCCAGCAGCAGCTTGCATGTCGATCACCGCACCGGATTTGAGGCGATTCACATTGCCGCCAATAAAAGCATCGGGGCTAGCGCGCAGCATCGACACCAGCATTTGATCCAGCGACACGCCAGAAGGTTTGTAGCGCGCAGCAAGAGCAGCAGCAGTGTCACCCGGTTTGACGGAAATGCCATCTTTGGGAGCAGCCTGAGTGGATTTATCGGCAGGTTTTGCTTTTTCAGCACGCGCCGGGCGCGGGACGGGTGCAACTGCTACAGGCGTAGAAACGAAAGCGGGTGCAGATACGCGTGGCGCAACTGGAGCAGGCGCTGCAGATGCTGCAGGGGCAATCACTGATGGCGCAGGCGCTTGGGCTGCACGCATGTTGGAGGGATCAAACAGCATTGTGTAATCGCGCACAATGCGGCCACTGGCCCAACTGGCCTCCAAAATTAAGTCGACAAACGGCTCATTGATGGTGCGATCACTGCTCACGCGCAAAAAAGCTGCGCCATTGGCACGGCGCTGCAAACTGATTTGTACGTTGGACAAGGCGGCGTTGTATTCCAAACCCGCCGCGCGGAACGCATCCGGGCTGGCCACCGAGGTGCGCAGGCTCGCAGCCTCTTCCGCCGTGATCTCCGGCACATCAATTTCTGCGCGCAAAGGCTCGCCCAGTGCAGACAGTACATTGACACGGCCCAGTGCGAGGGCAGATGCGTCGTGTGCGGCTAAGCCCAGCACCAAGGCCAATGCTGCGGTGGCGATGGGGTTGCGCCAAGACATGCGGCTGCTGAGTACCGGCAGTAAAGCAGGTGCGGATGGGTTTGGCGTGACGCAATCAGCGATACACCCCTGTTTGGATCGCGATTGCGTAACTGAAATTTTGGTCATTTTTCGCACGTTTGCCTCAATGCGTTTTTCGGAAAAAGAACCTTAACATCAACTAGTTAGCTTGACAAGCTGAGAATTGGCCTAAGGTTTTAAACCCCTTGATTATGAACACTTTCCAGTACTTTTTTTGTTGTCTGCTGACAACGCGCACCGCAAGTTACGGATTCTTTGAGCGCCCAGACACACTATTTGCGATTTGAATCAAGCTCAGCAAAAAGGCTGAATTTGTAACAAATTCAGCCTTTTTAGCGGTTTCAGCGGTGATTTTGTACTTAGGCAGCGAGCAAAATTCTCAGCATGCGGCGCAAAGGTTCAGCCGCACCCCACAGCAATTGATCGCCGATGGTGAACGCACCCACAAACTCGGGGCCCATGGCCAGCTTGCGAATACGGCCCACAGGAATGTTCATCGTGCCCGTCACTGCCTCTGGGGTCAAGCCTGTGATAGTGGCCTCACGAGTGTTAGGAATCACTTTCACCCAATCATTGTCTGCGGCAAGCATGGCTTCAATATCCGCCACAGGCACATCTTTCTTGAGCTTGAAAGTCAGCGCCTGGCTGTGGCAACGCATCGCGCCAACCCGCACACAAAAGCCGTCCACAGGAATCGCTGGGCTGGTGAAGCCCTCGCCCAAGCCCATGATCTTGTTGGTCTCGGCCATGCCTTTCCACTCTTCTTTGGATTGGCCATTGCCTAAATCTTTGTCAATCCAAGGAATCAAGGAGCCTCCGAGCGGGACGCCGAAATTGGCCACTTCATCGCCACCCAGCGCACGCTGGCGGGCGATTACTTTGCGGTCGATCTCCAAAATCGCGCTCTTGGGATCGTCAAGCAGAGACTTCACCTCGGCATTGAGCGTGCCGTATTGCGTGAGCAACTCGCGCATATGCTGCGCGCCGCCACCAGAGGCTGCTTGGTAAGTTTGGGTGCTCATCCACTCGACCAAACCGGCTTTGTAAAGCGCTCCTACACCCATGAGCATGCAAGAGACGGTGCAGTTACCACCGATCCAGTTTTTACCGCCTTGGGCAAGTGCATTTTTGATCACAGGCATGTTGACTGGATCCAAAATAATCACTGCATCTTCTTTCATGCGCAGAGTCGAAGCTGCGTCAATCCAATGACCCTGCCAGCCTGCAGCTCGCAGTTTCGGGTAAACCTCGCTGGTGTAATCGCCACCTTGTGCGGTGATGATCACATCGCAACGCTTTAAAGCAACCAGATCAAAGGCATCTTTGAGAATGGTTTCGTTTTTCGCAAGAGTGGGCGCATTGCCGCCTGCATTTGAAGTGGAAAAGAAAATAGGCTCGATCAGATCAAAATCTTTTTCCGCGATCATGCGATCCATGAGCACGGAGCCCACCATTCCGCGCCAGCCTACCAATCCAACTGTGTTGCCAACTTTCATTTGCGTAGCCCTTTCAAAAAATCCAAAGTCATGTGTTTTGATATGTGATCAAAAATCGCTTTGGCCCGGCTCGTCTGAGGCCGGGAGGGCGCAAGACGAACCAGGCTGTTTAGCCAGTTTTAGTGATCGTCTTGGTAATGAGCGCAAGCAATGATGCGCCACCAGAGCTGGTCGGCATGCAAAGAGGTGCTGCGTTATACATGCCCAGATTATAAGCGCAGACTTTTGTCAAAAAAAAAGCGCCCGTAGGCGCTTTTTTTTTGAGCTATTGAAGGATTACTTCTTTGGCTCAGCAGCTTTCTTAGCAGCATCGGCGGCAGCGCCGGCAGCATTCTTGGCGGCATCAGCAGCAGCACCGGCGGCGGCACCAGCGGCAGCTTTAGCGGCATCAGCAGCGCCTGCACCAGCAGCCACAGCACCCTTGGCAGCATCGGCTGCGGCACCGGCAGCGGCACCAGCGGCAGCGCCGACTGCAGCGCCAGCGGCTGATGCTGCACCAGCAGCGGCTTCAGCCACAGGGGCAGCAGGTGCTGGCGCTGGTGCGGGAGCAGCAGCAGCGGGAGCTGGCGCAGGAGCAGCAGCTTCAGGCTTCTTGCCACAAGCGGCCAAAGCAACAGCAGCCAACAAGGAGGCCAAAACGAGGGTCTTTTTCATGTCAATTCCTTAAGATTATGGAGAAAGAAAACAATTTCCGGAAATTGTCAAAACCAAGAGCAGCTTTGACACCTGCACCCAATCGGAAGATTTTTATGCAGTTTGCATACAAAGCACTCGAGCTCTTCGCACACAACCTAGCATTATAGCCAGATGAGCAAAGCTTTTGCAAAAAACATAGCAAGACGCAACGGATGTGCGCTGCTCAAAAGGCAGTGTCTTTGAGCACATGCGGGGACATAACTTGCCTTAAACTCTCGATCACAGCAGTTGCTTGCCGGCGTTTCAGTTAGCAACTAGCCTTTTTCAGAACACGACTTTTCAGGTTACGCCTTGCTTGCTCTTGCTGCCACGTCTGCTCAATCCCCTATGCCCCGTGCATCTAGCGCTTTGGCTTTGATCGCGCAGGATATGCAGCGCGTTGATGCGGTTATTGCCGATCGGCTCAGCTCCGATGTGCCTTTGGTGGGGCACATCAGCAGCTACATCATTGCCGCAGGTGGCAAGCGCATCCGGCCAGCGTTGTTGCTCTTACTCAGTGGCGCACTGGGCTACGCAGATCCACGCAAACATCAGCTAGCCGCCGTGGTGGAGTTTATTCACACGGCGACTTTGTTGCACGATGACGTGGTTGATGAATCCACTCTGCGTCGCGGCAGGCCCACTGCCAATGAATCTTTTGGCAATGCAGCCAGCGTCTTAGTGGGTGATTTTTTGTATTCGCGTGCTTTCCAAATGATGGTGGAATGCGGCTCCATGCGGGTGATGGAGATTTTGGCTGAAGCCACCAATGTGATTGCCGAGGGCGAAGTGCTGCAGTTGATGAATATGCACGATGCATCCCTTGATCAAGACAACTACTTGCGTGTCATCCGCTCGAAAACCGCCAAACTCTTTGAGGCCAGTGCTCGTTTAGCCGCTGTTTTGGCGGGCAGCAACACAGTTATTGAGGAAGCTTGCGCTACTTATGGACAAGCCTTGGGTACGGCCTTTCAAATTCGTGATGATGCTCTGGATTACGAGGGCCAAGCTAGTGAAATGGGTAAAAATCTCGGCGACGATTTGCGGGAAGGCAAAGTTACTCTGCCCCTGATCGTTGCCATGCAACGCGCTGAAGCGAAAGATGCCGCACTCATTCGCCGTTTGATTGAGCAGCCCGATCCCACACAATTAGATGCGCATTTGGAAAGTGTGATGCGCATCATAGAAGGCACGCAAGCGCTTGCCACCACGCACCAACTGGCTGCGCAGGAATCGGCACGCGCGAAGCAGGCGCTTACCCTTTTGCCGACCTCTGATTTTTTGCCTGCCTTGCAACAATTGGCAGACCAATCCGTTCAGCGCAAGACCTGATGCAAGCATGTGCTGCGCTGTGAACGCGGGGTGCATCTTCGGCTGGTAGAGCGCGACGTTCGGGACAAAGAGGTTGGAGGTTCGAACCCTCTCACTGCGACCACTTGCACAATCTCTCAGGTGCAACACGGCGCTGAGTGCAACGTTGCAGCTTTGCTGCTAGTTTGATGATTTGTGTCTAATTTGGCAATCCAAGTCTTGGTCGGAACTGGGTTGTGGTGTATTCTCGGGAATGTATGCTTGACTAGTCGGTAAATGGCGACTCGTAATTTTCATTGATATGGCCGTAATTGACACCCCCTCAAACGCTAATGTGGCTTTGCCTGGGACGGCGCGCGCCTTGGTCATGGCTGGCAAACTCGATCAGAAAAAAGCTGAAGAGGTATTCCGTAAGGCTCAGGCCAGCAAGAACAGCAGCTTTATTGCGGAGTTGATCACCTCGGGCGAAATTTCTGCGGCCGACATTGCTCATACCATGTCGGCGGCGTTTGCAACCCCGCTGATCGATCTCGATGCGATTGACCCCCAGCGTTTACCCAAAGGCTTACTCGATAACAAGCTATGTCAGAGCTTGCGCGTGGCTGTTTTGGCTAAACGAAACGGGCGCTTGATTTTGGCTACAGCTGATCCATCCGATCAAACCACCGCTGAAAAGATCAAGTTTGCAACTCAGACCGGTGTTGATTGGATCATTGCAGAGTACGACAAATTAACCAAATTAGTCGAAGCCAATACGGTTTCAACCGCAGAAGCACTGGACTCCATCATCGGTGCACCAGGCGACTTTGAGTTTGACGAATCCACGATGGAGGTGGCGCCTGACGAGCAAGAGGAGGCCGTTGCCGATGTTGATGATGCCCCTGTCGTCAAATTTCTTCAAAAAATGCTGCTTGATGCCTACGGTATGCGGGCTTCCGATTTGCACTTTGAACCTTATGAGCATACCTACCGAGTACGTTTTCGTATTGATGGTGAATTGCGCGAGATTGCATCTCCTCCAGTTTCAATCAAAGACAAGCTAGCCTC
>JAYVJQ010000139.1:0-3994 GCA_043769055.1 Allobrachymonas sp. | reverse complement strand
TGGCATCCCACGACAGCCGCCGCACCCAGCAAGATGCCTCGGCGAGATAGCTTCACTGCACCTTGCCCCATTCTTCTTCGAACGTGAGCACCAAATTCTGATTGCTCATGCGGTTGGGCTCAGCATTCACTCGCGCCATATCTTGCGGAAAATCAAACAACAGAGGTAACGTTTGCGCATTCAAAAACCGCAAATCTTTGGGGAATGCCCCTTGCGCAACTGAGGGCTTAAATGGCCTGCGGCTGGCCACAATAAAGCCCCATTCGCCAAAGCTGGGCACATGCGCGTGATACGGCCGCGCTTGCAACCCCACCTCTTCAATCGTGCGCACTACTGTCCAAAAACTCTTGCGCGCAACCAGCGGCGAAGTGCTTTGAATCACCGCATAGCCGCTGGCAGAAAGCCTTGCATCCAGCAGCGCATAGAACGAAGTGGAATAAAGCTTACCCAAACTGAAATTGCTCGGATCGGGAAAATCCACAATGATCACGTCAAACACATCGCTCGTGGTTTCTAAAAACTTGAATGCAT
The DNA here is from genome assembly GCA_043769055.1 of Allobrachymonas sp. Classification (GTDB taxonomy): domain Bacteria; phylum Pseudomonadota; class Gammaproteobacteria; order Burkholderiales; family Burkholderiaceae_C; genus JANMDU01. Next base: position 3,463 of record JAYVJQ010000139.1, on the reverse strand, counting down.
CGATGTTGATGATCTTCACTTTGGGTGATTGAAGCGCGCCGCCATTGAGTTGCGCGAGCTGCGAATCAAGCGAGAAAATCTCCGTCATCTTCGGGTCAAGCTCCACCAATGTGATGCTCTCCACGCTGGCATATTTCAGCAGCTCACGCACCGCCATGCCATCGCCACCACCGAGCACCGCCACTTTTTTTGCCGCGCCGTGCGCCGCCATCACGGGGTGCACCAGCGCCTCGTGATAGCGGTATTCATCGCGCTGCGCAAACTGCAAATTGCCATTCAAATACAGCCGATGCCCCGCCTTGCCTTGCGTGACCACGATGCGCTGATAAGGCGAGGTGCTTGAAAAAACAATCTTGTCTTGATAAAACCGATCTTCCGCCAGCGTGGTGATCTGCTCCGCCTGCCAGAATGCCGCAAACAGCGCCGCAATCACCAGAAGCGCTGCCACCAAATGCGCCTTAAACGCCCGCAGCTCATGGCGAAACAGCCACACCGCCCAGAGCGCCACCGCCGCATTGAGCAAGCCAAACAGCAGCCCCGTGCGCACGAGACCCAGCTGCGGCACAAGCACCAGCGGAAACGCCACGCTGACTGCCAACGCGCCCAAATAATCAAACGTGAGCACCTGCGAGACCACATCTTTGAGCTGCACATTGCGCTTCAAAATCCGCATCACAATCGGAATCTCCAGCCCCACCAGTGTGCCCACCACCATCACCAAGCCATAGAGCAAAGGCCGAAAGCCTTGTGGCGCATAAGCATGTGCTAAAAACAAAACTGCGGGCAGCGCGCCGCCCACCACAGCAATCAAGAGTTCAATACGCAAAAACTGCGCAGGCAGCTGCCGCTCGATATAGCGCGAGAGCCAGCTACCAATCCCCATCGCAAACAAATAGGTGCCGATGATGGTGGAAAACTGCAAAATCGAATCGCCCAGGACATAAGAGGCAATTGCCCCAGCCGCCAACTCATACAGCAAACCACAAGCCGCCACGACGAAGACGCTGGCGAGCAATGCCAGTTCGATCGGGGCGGGTGGTTTTGCTTCTTGTAAAGATGTTGAAGTAGTCACTGGCAATCACAGGAACACAGAAAGCACAGAAATTACACAGAATGCACAGAAAAAAACCAAAGGAACTTCTGTGTTTTCTGTGTAGTTTCTGTGCATTCTGTGTTCCTCTTTTAAATCTAAGTTAGCTTAGCCGTGAATCGCAGCAGCCACGATGATCGAGATACCCAAACACATCGATGCAACCACAAGGCCAAGTGCCACGTTTTGCTTCTCGACGATTTCTTCCCACAAGTTATACGGTGTGATCTTGTCGATGATGATGAAGCACAGCCAAAAAATCACCACGCCAATCAGCGCGAAGACGATGGAGCCTACGAAAGCGCCGGGTTTGAGCCATTCAACTATGTCAATTACTCCTTAAAAAAATCATTTATGACCACCGCCGGAGCTGTAGCCACCAAAACTGCCACCACCCGTGCTGCGCGCGCTTGGTGAGCAGTTCTCCACGCGCGGGTCGCAATCTCGGCTGCAGCGGCTCACCACCGAGAACACAATGAAGATGATCACCAGCAGCACAATCCAAGTGGTGATGCTCAGCTCCGAGCCACCGCCGGAAGATAGCGGCGCGACATCGCGATTGAATTTATCTTCTTGCCCTTTGAGCTTAAAAGCTTGCACCACCGTTTGCGCATCAACCTTAGAGCCGATTGACCAAGCAATTTCCTTCCCACTGAGGCTCACACTTTGCTCGCGCGAGAGCAGGAGTTTGCCATTGGCATAGTCTTCGTTGTAGGTTTTCTGGCCGCGCTCCACGCGCCAATAAAACTCGCCGGCCACATAAGTCGTCTCGGCGTTGTAGGCGTATTGCAAGGTGTAGGCCGTGCCTTGGTATTTCACTTGGCGGCTGGTGTTGCTCTCGGGCGCGCCTGTGGCGGGCTTGACGATGCTCCAGCCATCGGTTGCATCCACAAGGAAGATGAAACCTGCTTGTGTGTTGTAGAGCAGGTATTCATCCCAGCCAAAGGATTCATCCTCTTCGCCAACTTCTTGGCCCAAACGATGCTGAAAGCCCACCACCTGCCAGCTCTTGCCTTGCAGCGTGCCAAGGCTGCCCAAAGGTATCAGCGGGCGCACCGGCTCATCTTGGATCGCATGCTTGATCTCGCCACCAATGCCTTGCGACAAATCAATCACACTCGCGCAATTGCCGCACACAATGCTCTGGCTCGTCTCCAATTTCACATCAACTGTGCTGCCGCAATTGGGACAATTGAATTGACGACCTTTGATTTCTTTGCCACCTACGCCTGTTTTGTTGGCCACATCGCGCAAGCCGGTGAGTTGCAAATTCTCTAGCGCTACGGCCACACCTGATGAGAGAGATGGCGGCTCGCTGCCGTAATCAATAGAGATCACTTCGCCACTGCCGCTCCTCAGCTCCACCACGGTGAACTCTTCGCCCAGCTTGGGTAGCTTGGGCAACTCGCCCTGCGCGGCCATGAGTGCGACTTTTTGAATGGAGGCGACGCTGTAAGCCTTGCCATTGATGGCGGTGGTGTTGCCAATCACCCATTGATGCGGCTTGGGCAAGGTGCGCGCGGTGCTGGCAGTTTTGCTCCACACGAAACTGCCGTTGTCTTCGCTCAGACTGGCGCTTGTGCCATCATCTAGCGCGCAAAGCCACTCCGTCCAAGTGCCACCTTCGTATTTGTATTGCAGCCTTCCGACCACAGTGAAGTTGGTGTTGTTGAACTTGCCCTGCGCAAAGAGTTGCAGCGCCGAGTAATCATCGAACACCTCGGCCATTTTGCCGATGCGCTTCAAAGCATCGCCATCGCGCACCACCGTGCTCTGGCAAAAGCCGCACACCGCATGCGTGCTCGCCAGCGAGCGAAACGCCACCGGCGCACCGCAGCCGGGGCAGGGGGCGCTGTAGGCGCGTTGTGTTGACGTGTCGCTGCTCACGTTATTTATTTTTGCTGTTCATAAGAAAAATTCGGAACACAGAACGCACAGAAAAACCACAGAAGACACAGAAGACACAGAAAAACGCGAATACCTTTTGTATCTTTTCTGTGCTTTCTGCACGAATTCTGTGTTTTCTGTGTTCTACGTCTCTTCCTCAGACCAGTTTTTTCAACAGCTCAGCTTTCTTCGCTGAAAACTCTTCATCGGTGAGAATACCCTTAGCTTTCAAATCACCGAGCTTCTCCAGCATGCCCATCACGTCATCGGGCTTGACGTTTGCTGCGGCCTGAGCAGCTTGTGCAGCAGCCACGTTGCCACCTTGCAAACCCGCTTGCAGGTTCTGCGCCATGATCTGGCCCATCGCCAAACCAGCGCCCATGCCCATCGCATCGCCAGCAATTCCACCACCGCCTCCAGCGCCTTCTGCAAACTTTGGAATCGCCTGCGCGGTTTGGTATTGCATGAATTTGCCCATGTCGTTGC
>JAYVJQ010000138.1:0-11601 GCA_043769055.1 Allobrachymonas sp. | reverse complement strand
TGCAAAAAGCGGCTGATGTCTTTGATTTCTTGCGGGTGCAGGCTGTGCGGCATGGGGTAGGCGTGCCATTGCACGGGGTGGCCGAGCGCGGCAAGTAGCTCGCGCGAATCTTCGCCGCGAGCGACTGGGACGACGGGGTCTTGCGTGCCGTGCGCCATGAAGAGGGGTGTGGTGGCATTGGCGGTGTGGCGCTCGGCAGCAAAGCGCTCGGCCAGCGGCAGGTAGCCCGACAGGGCCATGATGCCCGCCAGAGAGTGCGGGAAGCGCAAGCCGGTGTGCAGCGCCATCGCGCAACCTTGGCTGAAACCGGCCAGCACGATGCGCTCGTAAGCCATGCCTTTGGCTGCTTGGTCTTCGATCAGAGCCACGATCTCGCGCTCTGATTTTTGAATGCCAGCTGCGTCTTGTTTGCTCACGAGATTCGCGCCAAAAATGTCGTACCAAGCTGGCATCACGTAACCGCCATTGACCGTGACCGGTATGCTGGGCGCGTGCGGGAAGATAAAGCGAATCGGCGCGCAGAGTGCTAAATCAATCTCGGGCACGAGGCCAGCAAAATCGTTGCCATCGGCCCCAAGGCCGTGCAGCCAGATGACGGCGGCGGTGGGATTGGGCGCGGATTCGAGGGTGATGGCGGGGAGAAGTTTGGTTACTGCTTGAGTCATGCTGTGGATTATCGGCTTCGCGATGCCGGCAATTAGAATCTCAGCCCAAACTCTACAACCCGCGCCATCCTGAGCGCACGCTGCTGTACCAAACGGTAGCCGAGCACTACGCGACCTGGCTTGAGCTGGCCAGTGCAGGGCAGTTCGACGGGCAGGGCGACTACCGCACCCCCAAGCCCTATGTGCTGCCCCAGCGTTTGGCAAATATCTGGAGTGCGGCATCTTTGCCCACGGCTTTGCCCGCGCCCGCTGCGCTGACTGTGCGCACGACTACTTCGTGGCCTTCTCTTGCAAGGGCAGAGGCGTGTGCCCCTCGTGCAACACGCGGCGCATGGCAGAGACGGCGGCGCACCTGACGGATCATGTATTTCCCCGCCTGCCAGTGCGCCAGTGGGTGCTGTCTGTTGCCAAGCGGCTACGCTACTTTATGCAGCGCGATGGGGCGGTGCTGAACATGGTGCTGCGTATCTTCCTTCGCGTGATCGCGCAAAGCCTGCAAGCCAACAGCCCCGGTGCGGCGCATGTCAACAAAGCAGCGCTACACATCGGCGCGGTCGCCTTCATTCACCGCTTTGGCTCTAGCCTCAATGAGCATGTGCATTTTCATGTGTGCGTGGTCGATGGGGTGTTTGAGGAGGTGACCGGCGGCGACGATCAAGCCTCACCCAGCACAGTGATTTTCCATCCGGCCAGGCCACTCGATGAAACTGCTATGGCTCAAGTGCAAGCCACCTTGCGCCGTCGCATCTTGCGCGCCTTCGTAGGCCGTGGCTTGCTGGAGAGCTTTGACGCCAAAGAGATGCTGGGCTACCGGCACAGCGGATTTTCTGTTGACACCAGCGTTCGCATCGAAGCTGATGATCGCGCAGGCCTAGAGCGGTTGCTGCGCTACTGCGCGCGCCCTGCGTTTGCCATGGAGAGGCTGCGCAAGGCAGGCAACGATTTGGTCTACCGCTGCGCCAAACAGCATAGCGAGCCTGGCGGAGATTGGCGCACTGATCCACGTGGAGTCAACAAACGTGGTTCCAACACAGACGAGATCAACCTCACGCCACTGGAGCTGATTGACCGTATCGCTGCACTCATACCACCGCCACGCACCCATCGGCATCGCTACTACGGCGCGCTGGCACCGAACTCGCCGCTGCGCCCGGCGGTCACGGCGATGGCGATGCCCGCGCAGCAGGCGCAGCAGTCACCAGCGCATGCGCCGGCCACTTGCCAGCCAACCGGTCTACCTGTCGTTTTATCTGCACAAGCCGGCTGCGCAGTGCCCATCGCGCCAGTGCCCAAGCGCTCCCCCGCGCACTACCTTTGGGCAGCGCTGATCGCCCGGATTTACGAAGTGTTCCCGCTGCTGTGCCCCATCTGCGGTGGGCAGATGCGCATCATCGCCTTCATCACGCACAGCGCGGAGATCCGGCAGATACTCGATCACATCGGGGTGCAGTCTGAGCCGCCAAACATCGCCCCAGCGCGTGGGCCACCGCTGTGGGATGAGTGGGATGCTGATGTGCAAACGGGTGAGGGTGGCCAAGCCCTGCCAGATTGGGATCTGCAAACTCAGCCCGTACCAGAGTATGAGGTCGATCAGCGCCTCAGTTGGTGAGCCCACTAATCAAGGATCGAAGCGGCGTTTTACAGACGCTGCGGGGGTCGGCTGCGCGCGCGAAAGACGAAAAGACGTTTTGCGAACGACGAACCCACTCAATAAACTAATGTCAACGGCCAAGAGCACAAATCAACGGCCTTCGCTGGCCTCAAACCCGTGCGATACTTGATCTCTTGAGGTTGAATTTCCTATCCGTGATGGTTGTGCCCCAGCGTATTCACCGCAATGCCGCCTAAGGCATCCAAATAGCTTTTGCCATTCACATCCCACACCCGCGAGCCCTCCCCATGCGAGAGCGCAATCGGCACGCGGCCGTAGGTGTTCATCACGTGCGGCTGAGAAAGTGCGCTCGGGGCGGCAGTAGCGGTCATCTGAGTGATCTCCAAAAAAAAGACGACTTCATTTAAACCGTCTTCTGATGATTTTAGAGGTATCACAAGTCAACCATCTTGCAGATTCCGCATGGCAGTGATGCGCCGCGTTCGTTGGTCATGCTTTGTATCTCTGGGAAAAAGTTCACGCCCACTCGTCCATTTTGGGCAAGGACTTCCCTTTTGGCCAATTCACAAAGCCGGCCAGCGCGGTCAGTATCTGAGCATTGCCTGCATCTGTAGATTCATCTGCTATTAAAGAAATAGCATGAATCGCATATTTTATGCTGGCGAATGGTCTAAATCACCTCGAAATACCTAGTCAGGATGATCCTATGAAAAAAGTGTTTCTACTCTTCGCCACCATCGCAATCGCCCACTTACTGGCTGCATGCGGCGGCGGCGATACAACGACCAGCAGCACGCCAAACGCCAACTCACCGCCTGCGGTTTTTGAGCAGCCCGCTTGGGCTAGCCCGGCGATGTTGGTGCCTCCCGGACAAAGCAGCGTGAGCATTGCTCTGACGGGCTGCAATCTGTCAAATAGAGACGCCATGACGTCCTTGGAATCACTTCAACGCCCAATCATTCGCGGCACATCTTTGTATACTGCTAGCTTAGTGATCACATCGGCTGGCTCAATCAGTTTAATTGCCGCGACCTCAACCACAGCAACATTGAGCACCGTGACACAGTGGCTTTCTGAAGACACTGCATTTGCCAATCTATCCGTTATGGTCAGCGGCGGTACGGTGACTTCGCTTGAGCTGTTGGCATTCGATCAAGACGAGGATATGGGGTTTATTTTGACCAATTCCGCGACGAACCACAGTTTGCTCATCAGATCAATGACATCTATGGTTTCCTGCAACGGCGCGGGTTCGGTTTTCGAGCTCAAAAATCTGCCCAGCGATACTCGCATCAACGCACGCTTCGTTCCCGTAGGACAAACGACAACCTTGAGCTGGGGAGTAAGAGATTCTTCGACAGATGGGATCGACGCGGATGACAGCCAAGCCGCCATCCATCTCAATCAAGCCAGTGGTTCGTTCAGCATCAGCACCTCAGGCACCAGCACGATCACACCATTTTCACTGCTTGTGAACGCCTACATTGCGGATACCAACGCTCAGTTCAGTTATGAAGAATCTACGTCTCCAAGAGGCATCGGATTGAAAGTTCTGGCCAATATTCCTGAAACATCAATTGACGATGTTTCAATCGAAATTTGTAGCGCACGCTCAGTCATATCACCACAAGGATGCGATCCTGTTATCTTGGATTGAGGTCATTTCCCTAAAGGGCAATGGACAAAAGGGAAATCGCAGGGCAAGATGTCAGTCAAAGGACTGACATCTTGCCATCATGCAGCTCACTTCTGTTGAACGCCAAGCGCTGACTCATCCCCGACCCTTCAGCTATCGCCTGCTGGTGGTGGATGACCATCCCGTGTTTCGCGAAGGTTTGCAACTGAGCTTGCAGCGGCATTTGCCACAGGTGCAAGTGGCGCTGGCTTGTGGGCGCGACGAAGCGCTGTCCGATTTAATGGCTCATGCACACACCGATATGGTGATTGCGGATCAGCGCTTGGCTGAGCGCAGGCCGGGAGGCTTTGGTATCGTGGCGCAGGCCGGTACTGGCTTGGATTTGCTGATTGAGCTGAGGCGGCTTTTGCCGGCGGTCACCCGCGTTCTGATATCAGGCTCAGATGATGTCAGCCTCGTGCACCGCGCTGCGCAAGCCGGTTGTGCAGGCTATTTGCATAAATCCTTGCCAGCGGCAACTTGCGCACACGCGATTGAGCGCATGCTGGCGGGTGAGCTCTGGTTTGACAATCAAGCGCAGCTGCTGACACAGCAGTCTGCACAAACGGGCTTGACCTTGCGCCAAACCGAGGTGCTGCAGCTTTTGGCACAAGGCTTGAGCAACAAGGAGATGGCGCGCATGCTGCAAGTGGGCGAGCGCACGATCAAGGCGCATTTGACGGCTATTTTTGAAGCCACGGGCAGCAGCTCGCGCACGCAAGCCTTGCTGGAGTCGGGGCGCAGAGGCTGGGTGCGGGTCAACGAAGATGCCTCAAGCCGCTAGCACGAGGTCAGCAGGCTGGAGACAGGCGCTGCTGCCCAAGGATTTTCTGGCCGAGCGTATTGCGTCGTTTTATGCGCGTTCAAATGGTGCGTCGATCAACAATACATGCTTGTGGCTCGTTTGCGTGGCCGTGATGTGGCCCTATGCGGATGCTCGGGGATTGTTGTTCTGGGTGGCGACGCAGTTGATCTACCAAAGCTTTAGCATCGGTTGCGTGGTATTTCGCAAGCGCGATCCCGAACGTGATGCCAATGCCCAGCACTGGGCGAATTTGTCCACAGTGGCAATGGGGTTAGGGGGTATGGCTTGGGCGGCTGGCTTGGCTGTCACCTTCTCCAGTCAGCAGGCGCTGGTGCTGGCCTTTTGGGGCTTGGTCTTCAGTGGTATTGCCGCAGCCGTGGTTGCGGCCAATCCGTTTTATTTTCCTGCTTTGTTTTTTTACTTGGTACCGATGTTGGGCACGCATTTGTACATGCATGCCAGAGCTGGCACGGCGATCAACCTAGGCATTGCCGTGGTTTCGCTCTTGTACTTGCTCTTTTGCTTGGCGCAAGGGCGGCATCATTTGCGCTTGATGATTGAGTCTTTAACGATTCGGCTGCGCAATGAGGAGCTGTATACCCAGTTGCAGCAGGAAAAGGAAGCCGCTGACGCTGCGCGAGCGCAAGCAGAAGAGGCGGCGCGCCTGAAAGCCCGCTTCTTTGCAGCCGCCAGCCATGATTTACGCCAACCTTTGCATGGCCTGGGCTTGTATGCCGATGCCTTGCAGGCTTTGCCGCAGTTGGATCCTTCGGCTCGGCACTTGGTGAGCCGTGTGGAGGCAGGCGTGCAATCGCTGGCCAGCTTGTTTGAAGGTGTGATGGACATGGCGCGGCTGGAGTCCAGTGATTTTCAGCCGCAGATGCGTTGGCTGGCTGTGTCAGATTTTCTGGATGCCGTCGATTCCCGTTTCGCGCCGACGGCAGCGCAGTTGGGGCTGGCATGGCGCGTGTCTTGCGCTATGTCGTTGGAAGGCGCGGTGGTCTGGGGTGATGAGGTGGCTTTACAACGGGTGGTCAACAATTTGGTGAGCAATGCCTTGCGCTACACACCTGATGGCGCGGTGATGCTGTGCGCGCGCCTGCGTGCTGGCAAACTGTGCTTGGAGCTGCGCGATAGCGGCGTGGGTATTGCTTCACAGGAACACGCAAGTGTGTTTGAGCCGTTTTATCAAGTAGGCAACCAAGCGCGTAATCGCGAGCGTGGTGTCGGGCTGGGTTTAGCCACGGTGCAGCGCCTAGCGCATTTGCTGCGCCTAGATCTGAAAATACGATCAGAGCTGGGTTGTGGCACCTGCTTTTCTTTGCATTTGCATTGGCAGGCGCAGAGGCCTGCGCAGACGGATTTGCCAGCCGCACTAGGCGCAACCCAGCTTGCTCAGAGAGCCTTGCAAGGTGTGCGGATTGTGGTTTTGGAGGATGATGCACAAGTGCGCGATGCGACAGTGCATCTGCTCAGGAGCTGGGGCATGCAGGTGGACGCGGCGGCTGAGCTGAGCGAGCTGTCTTTGGCGCAGGCTCCTCAAGTGGTTTTGAGCGATTGGATGCTCCTGCAAACGGATGGATTGGCAGCGATTGCCCAATTGCGGGAGCGATTTGGTGCTATACCCGCCCTGTTAGTGAGCGGCGCACTGAGCCAGTCATTGGAAAATGATGCGAGGCGACAAAATGTGCATACCCTGGCAAAACCTATCAAACCAGCGGCTTTGCGTGCGCAATTGACCCATACATTGACTCTCTGATCAGAGCGGCGGTCACGGCGATGGCGATGCCAGCGCAGAAGTCGCCCACCTGCCAGCCAACTGTTCTACCTGAGCAACCTGCGCAAAGTGCAGCAGGCGAGGGGGCGGCTGGCGTGGCCACGGGTACTGCCGCGCCACTCTCGACTGCTTCTGAGCAGCCTGAGCCCGTACCGCTGAAGCGCTCACCCGCGCATTACCTGTGGGCGGCGCTGATCGCCCGCATCTACGAGGTGTTCCCGCTGCTGTGCCCCATCTGCGGCGGGCAAATGCGCATCATCGCTTTCATCACCCACAGCGCGGAGATTCGGCAAATCCTAGATCACATCAGGGTCGATTGCGAGCCGCCTCGTCTGTCCCCAGCACGCGGGCCACCGTTGTGGGAGGGCAGTGATACGCAAAGAGGTGAGCAAGGCCAAGCCCTGCAGACTGGGATTTGCAAGCACAGAGCGCACCAGACTATGAGGTCGATCAGCGCCTCAGTTGGTGAGCCCATTAATCAAGGATCGAAGCGGCGTTTTACAGACGCTGCGAGGGTAGGCTGCGTGCGCGAAAGACGAGAAGACGTTTTACGCACAACGAACCCACTAAATGAGCAGCCGACACCGCCCAAGTGGCACGAATCAATGGCCTTCACAGGTCTCAACCCCGTGCGATACTTGATCTCATGAGGTTGAATTTCCTATCCGTTCACTGAACTCATCACCCAACAACGCGAGATGCGCAGCATCATGCTGATGCAACAAAGGGAATTGGCTGAGGTGCGTGGGCAACTTAAGGCACTGATTCAGATGCAGGGAGCTGCGGCTAGGAAGTGAATTATTTCCGCTCAATTGTCAACCCGCGCGAAAACTTGAGTGTCTTCGCATCCCGTTGCACTCGACTGAGCAGGTGCTACGCATCGTCCAAGCTCGTTTATGTCGTTACTTCTACAGTTGAAGTGGAGCAGGTCAAAACGCAAGTGCGGCTTATGCAGCTACCTACCACTGAGAAACATCAAATTCGTTGCACAAAAACTCCACAAAGGCGGCTACTTTGCTGCTCCTCAAGCGGCGAGAGGTATGCAAAACCCAAAGCTCTACCGATCCATTGGGAATTGCACCCCAGTTGCGCAAACGTTCCTCAGCCAAATCGCGAGCGACGATTTGACTCGTTAGAATCGCCGCGCCAGCACCAGCCAAGGCCGCATCTCGCATCATCAAAGGAGACGGAAGTCTCAGTGCAGCTTTCCAGTTGAATTGCCGTTCACCTGCTGGCGTTGAGACAGTCCATTGGCCTGTGTCTGTTGCGCCAGCTCCCACAATTGCAGGCACAGAGACAGAAGCAGCCCCGGGCACGATATCCGTTGGCATCGTGATGGCGGGCGACGCAACGAGCACTAGCTGATCCCGCGAAAAGCATCGCCCCACCAGTTCATTGTCGGGGCGCGGATTGACGCGAATGACGACGTCGTATCCCTCCTCGATCATGTCCACCGCGCGATTCTCGGTGGTCACTTCGATTTGAATATCAGGAAATTTGCGGCTAAATTCAGCCGCCAAACGACCGAATTGCGCGTGCCCAAAAGTCAGCGGGCAGCTCACCCGCAGCCTGCCTCGGGGCTTGTCTTTTCCGGCCGTCACATCCAGAGCAACCTGCGTAATTTCACCAACCAGCCCCAAGGTGCGTTCGTGCAGCGTTCTACCCTCTTCAGTTAATCGAAACGACCGGCCCGATCTCTCCAGAAGCCGCAGACCCACATCGTCCTCCAGCTCTTGCACATGGCGCGATAGCGTGGCTTTAGGCCGCCCGCTGACTCGGCTCGCGCGGCCAAAGCCTCCGTGGCTTGCCACCAAGTTGAAGTCAGTCAACGCGAGTAGTTTCATGGATTGACCCATTTTTGAGACGATAAGTCTTGATTATCTGGCTTTTCAAGGTTTATTGGCTCAAATAACATACCTTCACCCATCAAACACAAGGAATCTCCATGACGAATCCAAGCATCCATCACCCAGCCAGTGAGAAAGACCTCGCGATAGTTGAGGCTGTGCGTCAACAATCCGCCCCATTCAAAGGAGCGCTCAGCAGCCCCGATGCGCGCCCAAGCTATGACGCCATGATTGAAGCAACACCCCCGGCTGTAGGTGTTACTTACGAAAAAGCCACCGTTGGCGGCATCACTGGCTTTTGGTGTCGCCCTGAGAATTTCCAGCCCAATGCGGCATTGCTCTACTTACATGGCGGCGGCTATATGGTCGGATCGGCATTCGCCTACCGACATTTTGCTGGGCAGTTCGCCGCACGCACGGGCATCCCTGCGTTTGTGCCCGACTATCGCCTCGCCCCAGAAAATCCGTACCCGGCCGCCGTGCAAGACGCGCATGCTACTTATCAAGGGCTCGTCAGCGCGGGGTTCACCAGTATGAGCATCGTCGGTGACTCCGCTGGGGGCGGGCTTTCGTTAATTACTTTGGCTCTGGCACACAAGGACGCAGCGCAAGGCTTGGGTATCGCCCCCAAATGCTGTGTCGCGATGTCACCATGGACCGATTTGGCACTTACTGGAGCAAGCCATGACACCAAGGCAGAAGAAGAACCCTACTTGACTAAGCCCTCTTTAAAGATTTTTGCAGACGCGTATCTAGGCCAACAAGACCCTCAACATCCGACTGCATCCCCGATTTACGGGCAACTGAGTCAGCTTACACCCACACAAATCCATGTCGGCACGAGCGAAGTGTTGTTGGACGATTCTGTAGCCTATGCGGCGGCCGCAGAGAGACAAGGCGGCAACATCAGCCTACATGTTTGGGACCGCATGCCGCACGCTTTTCCGTCAAGCATTGGCGTGCTAGAAGCTGCAGACCAAGCCATGACACTGATGACAGAGTTCCTCAAGAAGCATGTGGCCCGTTGACTCGATTGCAAGGCAGTATTGAACATGAAAAAAGTCATCTACCAGCGCTTCGGGAGCATTGCAGATCTGGAAATCGCAGAGCTTGCCATCCCAACGGTTCAACCCGATGAGTTGCTCATCAAGGTCAAGGCCGTTTCCATTAACCCCATCGATTGGAAACGATTAGAGGGTCAGTTGAAAATGATGACCGGCTCCAATTTTCCCAAAGGGATCGCCATTGATTTTGCTGGCGTGGTGGAGAAGATCGGCGGTGACGTGTCGGGCTTCAAGGAGGCTGACGCAGTGTTCGGAGGCTTGGATGCGATGAAAGGCGAGGCATTGTCTGAATATATTGTTGTCAAAGCACAAGCTGTGTGTAAAAAGCCAGAGAGCGTGTCGTTTGAAACAGCGGCAGCATCGGTCACCACTGTTGTGACGGCGCAATACCTCATGGACAAGTGCGATCTGCAAGGCGGCGATCAAGTGCTGATCAATGGGGCCGCAGGTGGCGTGGGCATGGAAGTCCTTCAAATGGCAAAAATCAACGGCTTGAAAGTCACAGCCGTTGCAAGCGGCGAAGGACTCGCCTTCATCCAACGCTGGCAGCCAGACCTTGTGTTGGACTACAAAAAGCAAGACGTTCTCAAGCAACCGGGCATCTACGATGCAGTGATTGAGCTGTCAGGCAATCTGCCCTTCAGCAAAGGAAAAGCGCTGCTCAAGCAAGAAGCAGTATTTGTGAGCACCTTGCCCAACCCCATCGACATGCTCAAAGCCTTCTTGAATAATCTTTTTTCAAAGAGGAAATTTCACATCATCATGGCAAATTCCACGCCTCATCATTTACAGCAAGTGTGCGAATGGCTCACGCAAAAAGGATTGGAAGTGCCCGTAGCAAAGCAATATGCTTTCGCTGATTTCAAAGAGGCCTATCAATTCGCAAGAAAAGGCGCGGTTTCGGGCAAGGTTGTGATCACGATGAGTTGATGTTCGTTTCGCACCCTCGAGGCGCGGCTCGCAGGCTCACAGAGCTTCGATAAGAGACTGTCACTCCCAATCGATTGTCAACCCGCGAGAAAAGCTGGACTTCTCTGCATAGCGTTGCACTGTGTCGGACGATGGCCGCTGGTCGTACAAGGTCGTCCATACCATCAGCTTTACCGTCAAACAAAACTGCTCTGTTACGGCATCTCATCGCCTTTGAGCGGCTCACGGTCTTTCACCTGTGCCAACAGGCGCGCAAAGTCACCGGGCTTGGATTTGCCTGCACGCTGGGAAAAGAACTGAGCTGTGTTCAGCGCAGACACCTTCTCCGCAACAGCAACTGTGATGAATTGGTTGAGCGAGGCCTGATCTTGCTCAGCCAACTGCTTGGCGTGTGCGTAAAGTGACTCGGGTAAGCGCAGCGCGAAAGTACTCATACTTTTTTCTCCATCATCAAAATTGTTTGAGCAGGGGTCAAAACCTTGAGGTGGTAACTGGCTTAAATGCTGTGATTCCTACGGGCAGTGGCCTGATTAACAAAACCAAGCTGGGCGAAGCATCTGTCGTCAAAACCGACACCTTTGATCAGCGTTTGATCATTAGCGATGTCGTGGCCAACGGAGATAAGCTTGGTTACAAGACCGAATCTCTCGTCAGCGACGTGCTCAAAGCCGACCCGAACTTCAAGATTCTGGATGCCAAATACGGCGCAAACAACGGCCTCGATCATGTGGTGCAATACACCGACAAGGAAACGGGCAAACTCATGACGATGGTGATTGACAGCAAGCAATTGGCTAAGAATGGGACGACGAGTCTTGATCCGCAGGCTGCTGGGGGAGTGATGCAGTTGTCGGATGCCAGAGTGCTATTGAATTATGCGCAAAACGACGCGCCAATCACCTCTACCCGCTGCGTGATGGGTCTGAAAAAGCTGAGGGATTTCCTAGTGGAGCGCGAGAAACCATGGTGGCGCGCTACAAAAGGTATCTTGGAGTGAGCGGGTGGAATCCCGAAAGGAAAGCCCTCGGGTTTTTCGGGCACGTCACCTGGCAGGCGAGCGGGTTGCTTGAGATGTGTCAACACCAAGCAACTCAAAAGGAAGGCAAGCTCAGGCTGGCAGCACAGACTGCAAAAAGCGGCTGATGTCTTTGATTTCTTGCGGGTGCAGGCTGTGCGGCATGGGGTAGGCGTGCCATTGCACGGGGTGGCCGAGCGCGGCAAGTAGC
>JAYVJQ010000137.1:0-13660 GCA_043769055.1 Allobrachymonas sp. | reverse complement strand
AGAGACGCCCAAGAAATATCATCAGAATAAGCAAACGCGGTTTTCTCGCCACTGACCGCGCGCACACCCACGCCTTGGTCAATCGAGAACGAGCCGGTTTTCACAATCCCCTCTTCCAAACTCCAGCCCTCGGAGCGGGTGTATTGAAAGTACAAATCGGCATCATCTACCTGATGCGAGGTGATCGCATTCAAGGCTTTGCGCAAGTGAGATTCATCCAAGCCAAATGGATCAAGCAGCAGGGTTTTGGCCGTGGCCAAGCGTTCAAGGGTGGGTTCGCGGGAGATCATACGGAGATTTTAGGCTGTCTGGGCTTGGCTGAGTCAAATACGACTTCAAAGGCCCCGATGTGCTCGCTGGCAATCGCTTGACTTACGAGAAATGATCCATACTAAGCGTCTATGATTTAGATCGAATGAGATAAGCGAAAAGCATCCATTCGCGAAAGCACATCATCAAGGTGAACCCACATGAAAGCAGAGCATGACCTTTCAAAAATGAAATCTCGCAGGAATCCCTACGCCTCTAAGCTCAAGAAGCCTGTGACCATGCGCCTTTCTGAGGATGTTGTGGATTACTTCAAAGCTATGGCCGATGAGTCTGCCGTGCCTTATCAGAGTCTGATCAATCTGTACCTGCGCGATTGTCTTGCCAACAGCCGCAAGGTGCAAATCAATTGGCCACATGCTTGAACAAAGCAGACTGCCTGTGAGGTCGCGAAATGCAGATCTGTAGACTGGCGTGCATAGGATTGATGGTGCCATGCATGGCAATTGGCGCGCCTCAAACCGTCATTCTGAATCCCACTGGGTTGGGCCAAATCAAGCTGGGCATGTATTTGAACGCGGTTGCCAAGGCTCTGAGGAATCCAGACCTGTATGAGAACAGTGGTCGACTCGATGGCAACCCTTGCTACAGCATCCAATCGAAGCTTCTCGACAAAAGCAAGGGAATGTCGTTTGTCGGCCTCCGAACTCCAGACATTCAAAGAATCGATATAACGCATACTGCCAAAGAAGTCCGGACATCGCCACAAGATCTCTACATGGCTGACTCGGTAAAGACGAAGGAGGGAGTAAAGCTCGGAGATCAATTAGCGAAGGTGCAGCGGTTGTACAAAAAGTCTTCGATCTATGAGCCTCCCCGAAGAATCACTGATGGCTATTACGTTGTCGCCGTGCGGGGCAGCAACACTGGATACGGGTTTGTGCTGGAAGGCAGTACGGTCGTCGAACTTAGGGCGGGCCGACTAGGTGCCCCAGGAATGAGTGGCGTGTGTGTGTGAACCCGGCATAAACGGTCATTGCTGCGCACAGAATTTTCATCCGCCCTTACCAAAAATCTGCTCAATCGCCCTCACCCGCTCAGAAGCAATCGCCCGCCCAATCTGCGCAGCTTTCTTGCCTTGGGCGATGGCGGCGTCGGCTATTTTCTTGGTGGAGACGGCTAGGGCTGCGTCTAGCGCGGTTTGAAGACGCGTAGCTTGTGGATACGGGTCATCTTGCTTGCCCAGCCGCCCGCGTGCATCGCACTCGCAGGCTTGGAGCACCTGCGCAAAGCGTGTGGGTTTGCGAATCGCATCACACCGCTCCAAAAGGCGCAGCACGGCATCGGCTTTCAATTCACCGCTGCGGTGAATATTGCCATGCTCACGCGCCACGACCACGGCCAGCTCTTTGCATTCGACGGGGATGCGCAAGCGCTCGCAAATCGGCAACAGCAAATCGACGCTGCGCAGCTCGTGTTTGATGTGGCGCGGCAAAATGTCTGCCGGCGTGGTGCCTTTGCCTAAATCGTGCATGAGGCAGGCGAAGCGCACCGCTAGAGGCGCATTCAATTGCGCGGCCATATCGAGCACCATCATGAGGTGCACGCCAGTGTCAATCTCAGGGTGATAATCGACCCGCTGCGGCACGCCCCACAGGCGCTCGACCTCGGGCAGCAGCACTTGCAGCGCATTCGATTGGCGCAGCACTTGGAACATGCGCGAGGGCTTTTCTTCCATCAAGCCTTTGGCCAATTCCTGCCACACGCGCTCAGCCACGAGCGCATCGACTTCGCCAGCAGCCACCATGCGGCGCATCAAATCCATCGTGGGCTTGGCTACTGAGAAGCCAGCATAACGCGCGGCAAAGCGTGCCACACGCAGGATGCGCACGGGGTCTTCTTCAAAGGCGGGGGAGGTGTGGCGCAGCAATTGATCGCGAATGTCTTGCTGGCCGTTGAAGGGGTCGATCAACTGATTCAAGGGCACATTTTTTAGATCAAATAAGCCATTAGCCGGCATAAAATCTGCGCAGAGTGCTATTGAATTAATAGTGATGTCACGCCTTGCCAAATCCTGCTCGATCGTCACATCGGTGCTGGTATGGAATGCAAAGCCGTGATAACCGGGCGCGGTTTTGCGCTCGGTGCGAGCCAGCGCGTATTCCTCTTTGGTTTCAGGATGCAGAAACACGGGGAAATCTTTGCCCACCGCGAGAAAGCCCGCATCGATCATCTGCTGCGGCGTTGCGCCCACCACGCACCAATCACGATCCTGCACGGCGCGACCCATCAGCGCATCGCGTACCGCGCCGCCGACGAGGAAGACTTGGCCTGGAATTTTCATGCTTGATGACAAAATGACTTCGTGCTGCGCACATGGATGATGGCGCTTTGCGCCGATGACCTGAATCGTTTTGTCATTTTGTCATTGAAGCCAAAGGCGAAGTCATTTCGTCATCAAACTATTTCTTCATCACGATCAAGCCCTTGAGGTATTCACCCTCTGGGAAGCGCATGGTAATCGGGTGATCGGGCGCGGCGTTGAGGTGCGCGGTCAAGTAACCATCGACTTGCGCATCCATTGCCGCACCCGCCACGATTTTATGGAACAGCTCTGCGCCAATGCCGCCCGAGCAACTGAAGGTGTAGAGCAATCCACCCGGCTCCAGCAGTTTGAAGGCCAGGCGGTTGATGTCTTTGTAAGCCCGCGCGGCACGCTCAGCATGCGCAGCAGATGGGGCAAATTTCGGTGGATCAAGAATGATCGCATCGAATGTGCGGCCTTCTGCAATGAAGGCGCGCAGGCTGGCATTCACATCGGCATCCATGAAATCTGCCGAGCCATCCGCCAGACTTTCTTGCAAGCCATTGAGTGCCAAATTCTGCTTCGCGCGCTCAAGCGCCGGGCCAGAAGAATCCACGCTCGTGATGCGCGCACCATCGAGCACACCCGCCGCCTTCATGCGAACGAGAGCGGCTACGGTGAAGCCGCCCGTGTAGCAGTAGCAGTTGAGCATGCGGCGAAATTTCAATCGCACGGCATCTTGGGCAAAGCGCAGGCGGTTGTCGCGCTGATCGAGGTAGAAGCCAGTTTTGTGACCCTCCGAAATGCTTACTTTTAAAAGCCAATCGTGTTCCCGAATCGTCACCTCTTCATCGCCCTGCCCAGCCAGCCAGCCGGTGGCAGCAGGCAAGCCTTCCAGCGTGCGGCTGCTCGCATCTGAGCGTTCGTAAAGCTTCGTCAAACCAGTCGCTTTGAGCAGCGCTTGCACGATCTGTGATTTAAAACGCTCCGCGCCCGCCGAGAGGAACTGCGCCACCAGCGTATCGCCATATCGATCCACAATCACGCCGGGCAGGCCATCGGCCTCGCCATGCACGAGGCGCACGCCATCTTTGCCATCACCTGCTTGAAGCGCATTTTGTGAGCCAAATCGGGCTCTAGCCGATACAGAATCTGCGCAGAGTGCTTCAAAAAAAGGAGCGTCAATGCGCTGCGCTTCATCAAAGCTCCAAGCCCGCACGCGGATTTTGCTGCTTGGGCTGAACGCGCCCCAAGCCAAAAATTTGCCATCGTGCGCATTCACGCGCACCAGCTCGCCGCTATCGCCCCCGCCCGAGGCAAGGGCGTTGTCGTAAATCCAAGGGTGTCCGCGCAGCAGGGCGCGCTCTTTGCCGTCGCGCAAGGTAATGGTTTTCATGGCCGCTATTGTGGCCGATACGGCCCACCTTAAAGTGGCGCGCTCCCAGTTTGCAGCTCGCGCGCCATCGCACCCCAATCCGAGTGGCTGAGCAATTCATCCATGCGCTCAATGGCAGGTGCCCAAGCCGTTTTGCGACCCTGGACGATTTCAATGCGCGCCTCATGAATCATGGCCTGCACCGCAAGGCGATCGACCAGTTGCATGCCCCAGCCCGCGCACACACGCGATTCCACCTCGCGGCGGTGATACAGCTGCACCACACCCCGATGGCGCGGATCGCGCAACAGGCGCGCCCACAGGTGATTGACTGCATGGCTAGGGCCTTCAATCAATTGCACAAACACGCCGTCGGCGTACATCAGCATGCCCGTGATGTGATCCATGCGATTGAGGCTGGCTGCTGTTGCTGCCAGCTGCTCAATCGCCACCAGCGTCATGGGCTCACTGAGCAAGCTGCAATAGAGCATTTGATCCAGCTCAAAATCTTCACGGATGACTTGATCAAGCCCCTCCTGTACTGGCTCACCCTCCCCCACAGCTGAGACCTCGTTGGGCATCATGGCTGAACTGACCTCTTGCGGTTTTTTCGGGGATGTCATCCGCACCACTCGATTTGTTTTATTGATGCAGCCAATCTATCGAACAACTGCTCAACACATCCAACATTTCGCTTCAATCAGGAAGCAAATTGACCACAATTGACCACAATGTCACCAAGATGTCGTTTAAGAACGACGTTCAGCTTCGTTTTGCCCATGGATGTGGCGCGTCATGGGCCTTGGTCAGATGCTGGAAATCTAGGTTTGCAGCACAAGCGGCCTACTCAGGCCACATCAGTGCCGGCGTAGAAAGAGTCCAAGTCCAGCTCCATGCCCTGCAAACCGACATCTGGCAAGGATTCGCCTCGCTCATAGGCAACAGCTTGCCAGCGCCCCAAAGCATCACGGCTGTGCATCTCCACGCGCCGCTGGGTTTGGCTCACAATCCAATACGCTTTAAGACTCGGCAACTTACGATAAGCGCTGAGTTTTTCGCGTCGATCAATCTCTGCGGTGGACTCACTGCTCACCTCCACGATCAAACTGGCATCGGAGACTAGTTTTTCATCACCTGCCAAAGCGCTGCCGCAATAGACCATCACATCCGGGTAATAAACGCTGTCGGCTTCTTGCACATGCAACTTCATGTCGTTGATGAAGACTTGACAGGGCAAGCCTTCAAGCAAATCACCCAAAATGCGCGCAATGTTGAACGAGACACGGTTGTGCCGCATCGTGCCGCCCGTCATGGCGAAAAATCGCCCAGCGACGTACTCGTGTCGATCTTGACTGAGATTGTCAAAATCTAGAAATTCAAAAACGCTGAGGTTTTTTTGCAGTGCTTGGCCCATGTCTGCATTGTAGGGGGCGGCAAAGACTTGCGTCAAACAGAGCGCTTAGCCCTCGGATGCGCCGCGTCATACGCTTTAGCCAAATGCTGAAAATCCAGCCGTGTATAGACCTGCGTGGTGCTGATATTGGCGTGGCCCAGCAGCTCTTGCACGGCGCGCAAATCTTGGCTGGATTGCAGCACATGGCTGGCAAAACTGTGGCGCAGCATGTGCGGATGCACAGCCATGGGCAAGCCGGCCTGCTGGCTTCTTGTCTTCAGGCGCTGCCAAGCCATAGCGCTGGTCATGCGCAAGCCGCGCGGCGAGAGGAACAGCGCTTGCTCACCACTAGGGTCTTTGGCCTCTTGCGCAGTGCGCTTGGCGGCGCTGGCTTTGTCTGTAAGTTCCACGCGCAGGGGCAGCCAGCGCTCAATCGCCTCGATAGATTTTTTACCCAGCGGCACACTGCGGCTCTTGCTGCCCTTTCCCACCACATGCACAAAGCCTGCGGCCAGATCGAGATAGCCCTTCAAACTCTTTTGCCCTGCTTGAGTGGAGCGCACATCCAAATTGACCAACTCGCTCACGCGCAGGCCTGAGCCATAGAGCAATTCGGTCAGTGCAGCATCACGCGCTTCAATCACGGGGTCAAAATCTGCGCCATCTTGCAAACCTGCGAAGCTGACCAACTGCATGGCTTGATCCACAGCCAAGGCTTTGGGCAGTGGCTTGGGGCTTTTGGGGGCACGCACATCTTGCACGGGGTTGGCTGAAATCTTGCCTTCGCGGCCTAGCCACGTGTAGAAGCCGCGCCAGCCGGAGAGAATCAACGCAATACCTCGCCCGCTGCGGCCTTGGCTGTGCATCTGCGCGACCCAGCGGCGGATGTGGGTGTTGTGGACCTGGGTGATGTCGACTGCTGACTGCGATGCGTTGGCCTCTAGTTTGGCGAGGTCTTCGGTGTAGAGAGCGAGGGTGCGCTGGGCTAGGCGCTTTTCTACTCGGCAGTGGGTGAGGTAGGCTTCAACTAGGAAGTGTCGTTCGTCAGATTGTTTCGCGCCGGAATCAACGGAAATTGGGGTCAGAGCACGATTTCGACTGGGCATTGTTCGTCTCCGGTGAGATCGTTATCCTGAATCGTGATCTGACCTCAATTTCCTATCGACTTCACCCACGCAAGCGAGACAATGCTGCACTCGTCAACTCACCAATGCGCTCCAGGAAATCTGTGCCCATACCAGCGTTAAAGCGCTGGGGATCAGGAGAGGCGAGCACGAGCATGCCGAAGGCCTCCAGCGCTGCGCCTGCGCGCAAAGGAATCATCGCAACCGACATCGCCAGCTCGGGTTGATCGAGCCAGTTGGCGGCTTCAAAATTGGAATTCACACCGCAATAAGGCAATTGCAAGGATGATGCAAAAGTTTTGGCATCGTCGCTCACGCCGACTGCAAACTCTTCTTCGGAAAATAGCCCATTGACCGCCCAAATTTTGATCGCCACCTGAGGCACGAGAAATTGGTTTTTCAACTCATGCGTCACCGTCACAGGTAGGTCAATTGCTTGCTGGGTGAGCAGCAAGGTGCGCGTCCATTTTTGCAGCTTATCGGCAATCATCACATTCTCATTGCCATTGCGCACCATCTCCATCACGCGACCTTCGAGCGATTTGATTTTCTCGCGCAGCATCTCAGCTTGGCGCTCTTGCAAGCTGACTGCGCGTTTGCCGTGCTGAGAATACAACTGAATCGTCGATAAGGTATCGGCATGGCGCTCAAAGAACTCGGGGTTGGTACTCAAATAAGAGGCGATGTCCTCTTCGGTAATCGGCGGCACGTCGTTGGCAGTGGCTTGGCTCATGGGATTAGCTCCTGATTTTGTAGCAGGAGTTATTCTATGCGCTCAATTGGGAATGTCCACCATGCCTTCAAATACTGTGACTGCTGGCCCGGTCAGCATCACAGGTGCTTGCAGGCCCTGCTCGGCCATATTCCAACTGATGGTCAGCAGCCCGCCGTGGGTGTGGACATCGACTTGAGAATCAAGCAGCCCCAGCCGAATGCCCGCCACCACCGCCGCACAAGCGCCCGTGCCGCAGGCCAGCGTCTCGCCT
Organism: Allobrachymonas sp.; assembly: GCA_043769055.1. Classification (GTDB taxonomy): domain Bacteria; phylum Pseudomonadota; class Gammaproteobacteria; order Burkholderiales; family Burkholderiaceae_C; genus JANMDU01. The sequence continues at coordinate 6,210 of JAYVJQ010000137.1, read as the reverse complement.
GCGCCGCGCTCATAGACGCGCAGTTTGATTTCGCTGCGACTTAAGATTTGCATGAAAGCGGCATTCACGCGGCGCGGAAACGCCCGATGGCTTTGCATCCACGCGCCCACCTCGTGCACAGGCGCAGTATCTACATCTTGCACCACCTGCACCGCATGCGGATTGCCCATGGAGAGTAGGGTTACGGCACTGTGGTTTACTATTGAATTAATAGCACTCTGCGCATTATTGATGCCGGCTAACTGCCATTTTTGCCATAAATTAGCAGTCTGAGCTGTCGCATGCGCCGCATCAAAGGGCACATCGCTCAGCTCGAAGAATGGCGCGCCCATGTCCACCGTGATACGACCATCTTCGCCCTCGGTGAGCGTGAGATCGTTGTTCACCGTTTTCACACGAATGCTGCGCTTATCCGTCAAGCCCTTGCTGCGCACATAGCGCACAAAGCAGCGCGCACCATTGCCACAATGCTCCACTTCGCCGCCATCGTTGTTGTGAATCACGTATTCAAAATCAAACTCAGGCGATGGCGCAGCGCGCACGGAAAGAATTTGATCTGCGCCCACACCAAAATGCCGATCGCCTAAAAACTTGTACTGGGCTAGGGTGAGATTGAGCAAGCCCTCGGTTTCGTCGAGCACGACAAAATCGTTGCCAGCGCCTTGCATTTTGGTGAACTTGAGTTTCATGGGGTGAATTATCAGGGGAAGAGAAAAACCAAATACGTAACGCAGAAAACACAGAAATCGCACAGAAGACGCAGAAAAATGCCAAGATCATTGCTGTTGAACCAGCAAGTCATTGAATGCGTTCATCTCGCATTTTGGGGTGTATTTTTTGGTATTTCTTCTGCGTAATTTCTGTGCTTTCTGCGTTATGTGTTCGGTATTTGGCTTTCTGCAATTTCAATTCACTATTTTCTAATCCATTTCTGCTGCATCCAGCGAACAAAGCCGCGCGCGAGGCGGTTGTCGGTGATGACTGAGCCTTTGCTGAGCACTTTGGGCCGCTCAGTCAGGTGAAAACCATTGAACGCATCATTGCTGCCGCCCATGCCCACCAGGGGCCAGTGGCGGCGAGCGGTGGGCGCTGCGCCATCAACTTGCAAGCATGTGCCGCTCACAAAGGCGGCAGCGGGCGAGAGCAAATAACAAATCGCCGCTGACACTTCGCTTTCTGTGCCCAAACGCTGCAGCGGAATGTCTTCATGGATACGGCGAATCAGCGGGCTCATGATGGGCGGGTATTTGTCCATGCCGCTGGTGGCAATGAAGCCGGGAGCCACCGCGTTCACCCGCACGGGCGCCCATTCGAGTGCCATGGTCTCAGTCAGCGAGAGCATTCCCGCGCGGGCTGCGCCGCTGTGGCCCATGCCGGGCACTGCGCCACGCGTGTCCATGATGATGTTCACGATAGCGCCAGCTTTTTGGACGCGCATGGCTTGGTTGTAGCACTCGCGCGCCACCAAAAAGCCACCTGTAAGATTGCTGCGCACCACCGCATCAAAGCCCTTGGCTGAGATGCGGTGCAGCGGCGATGGGAATTGCCCGCCTGCGTTATTCACCAAGCAATCAATGCGCCCGTGTTGCACCACAATCTCGGCAATCACGGCTTTGACGCGCTCTTCATCACGGATATCAGCGCTGTGAATGCTGGCCTTGCCGCCTGCGCCCTCTATCTCAGCTTTCACCGCTTCGAGCTTTTCAAGCGTGCGCCCGAGCAGCGCCACCGTTGCGCCCAGCGAGGCCAGCTCATGCGCCACGCAGCGCCCCATGCCTGAGCCTGCGCCCGTGACCAAGGCAATTTGATTTTTGAATAAGTTAGCGCGGTAAATGCTTTGGTAGCTCATCGCAAATCTTCTGCTGTCAAGGAATAGGCTTTGCCAAAGCCTGCGTTCAAGCTCGCGCGCTGGGGCACGAGCCGCCAGAAATCAAAATCGCTGAAATCGGCATAAATTTCTGCACCGGAATGCCGCTGCAAAAACTGCGCTTTGGCTGCAGCACGTTGCTCGGGTGGCACTTTCGCAGCAAGGCACACCACCGTGATGCGCGGATGGCGCAGCGGATCGCCATCACCGGGCTCGCCCAACAGCAAGGAGCAGCGTGCATCTGCATCAAGTGCACCATAGTGGGCTGACAAACGCGAGATCAATATCAAAGGCGTGCCATCGGCATCGACAGCAAGCGACACGCGCGACGCCAGCGGCCAACCCATGCCCGGCTCCAACGTAGCCAGCGCACCATGCGCGCTTTCCCGCACGAAGGCTCGAGCTTGCGCGCGAGCTGCATCGTCGGTCTCGCGCAATACCTGCGGCTTGTCGTTATTGGACAGTGACATTCATCACCACCGACTCGCCCACCGCATCATCAGGCGCATCCAAAATCGCCTGCTCAAACGCCTTCAAACGCTTATAGACCGAAATCAATTCCACAATCGTGCTCCAACTGTTGACAAGGAATTGGAATGAGCTTTCGACCCGCTCAAACACATTAGAGATTTGCTGCATCAAACCCAGCGTGATCGTGCCGGCAAGCAAGCCGGGCGACATCGCAATCAGCGGAATTAAGCCGCTGTATTGCAAATAAAAATAGCGCGCCACATCAAAGTAAGCGTAATGGAAGAACAGGCGGAAATGGTTGGTGCGTACCTGCGTCCAAATATCAGCCAACGTGGGCGGCGTGGCGCGATTGGGATCGTCTTCGCCAAGCACCAGCTCCTTGCGGTAAGCCGCCTCCACCTTTTGGTTGTTAAATTCCAGCCCGGGCAGCTTCATGCCCACCGTGGCCAGCAGCACCGTGCCGAAGATGGCTGACATCAGTGCCGTCCACACCAGCGATTGGCTCACTGCACCGATGAAGGGCAACTCAGGCACTTTGGCAGAAAGCGTCCACAAAATCGGCAAAAACGCCACCAAGGTCATGATCGAGCGCATAAAGCTCACGCCCAAGCCTTCCATGATTTTGGCGAAACGGTAGGTGTCGTCTTGCACCCGCTGCGATGCACCTTCAATATGGCGCACCTTGTGCCAGTTGGCGCTGTAAAAATTGGTCAGCGCCGTGCGCCAGCGAAACACCCAGTGCTTCACAAAATACTCCAGCACCACTGCAACGCCCACGAAGATGCCAGCAATCTTGGCAAAGATGAGCACTTGGGCATAAAACTCGCCCGCATTGCTGCTGCCCGGTTTTTGCAAAATACGCTGAATGTAGTCATAAAACGAGCCATACCAGCTATTAAGTTCTACCGTCAGCTGCACTTTGTACCAAGTCACTCCAATAATCAGCGCCCCGCCCAGCCAAGCCCACATCCACCATTGCTTGTTGCGAAAAAAAGATTGAAACATGCGAGGCTCCTTGTAGCAAAATGAATGGTCTTGATTGTTTGTTCCCGTTTATACAGCCAAAGTTCATGCCGCGTACTGATACTCTGTTGCATCCGCCTCGCACGCCTGCGCCTTTGCTGCAAGCGGCCACCGTGTTGTTGCTGCGCGATGGCGCGCAAGGAATTGAAGTGCTGATGACGCGCCGCTCGATGAAAGCCAGCTTTGCACCGGGGGCCTATGTGTTTCCCGGCGGTGGGATTGAGTCCGCAGATCAATTTTTTAGCCAAAACCGGCATATTGCCGATATGGAATCTACGCAGAATGCTACTGAATTAATAGCAATTCGCAACACACAATCCGAGCAACACACCGCTTGGGCGCTGGCCGCAATCCGTGAAAGCTTTGAGGAACTAGGCATCGTGCTCGCGCGTGATGCTGCAGGCCAGTGGCTAGGCCAAGCGCAGGTCGATGCACTGAATCGCCATAAAGATTTTTATACGCAGATGCAACAAAACGGCTACACCGTGGCCGCAAGCAGCGTGTATTTGCTTGCGCATTGGGTCACGGATCGTGACATGCCCAAGCGCTTTAATGTGCCCTTTTTGATCGCGCGCATGCCGCAAGGCCAGCACCCTGTCGCCGATGAGACCGAGCAATTCGCTCCCGAATGGGTGAGGCCAACCGAAGCGCTGGCGCGGTACAAAGCGGGTGATTTCTTCATGATTTTTCCCACTATTCGCACGCTGGAGCGTTTGGCGGACTATTCAAATGTCGATGCCGTGCTGAACGCTTGCGCCAATGAGCAGCCGCTGTGGACGAGCTGCCCCCGCGCGGGTCTTGTGCATGGCAAAGAGGCTCGCTTCATGGAGCATGAAGCGCCGTTTGGTGAGCTGGCCATGGTCTGCCCTTCTGGCCAAATCGTGCATGAGCTGGGCTGGCAGCATGAGCGGCCCGTACAACTCTTGCAGCATGTGATGCGCCTGACCGCCCCCAACCCCAGCATGATGACTGGCCCGGGCACGAATACCTACATCATTGGCACAGAAGAGACGGGCTATGTCGTGATCGACCCCGGCCCGGATATCCCCGCGCATATCGAGCGAATTGTGCAGGCCACGGGCGGCGACATCAACGCCATCGTTTGCACCCATTCGCATGCTGACCATTCGCCCGCCGCGTGGCCACTGCAGCAGCGCGTGGTCGAAGCCAGCAACACTGTGCCCGGCGCTTTAACAAGCGAATACGCCAAACACATCTGTCCGATTTTGGGTCTGCCCAGCACGCTCACAGCGCGCGACAACGCTTTCTTCACACCTGATTTATTGCTACTAAATCAGGAGCATCTTGCGCAGTATTTTCGTGGGCTTGAGGCCAAAAATGCTTTAAAAATCACGCTACAAGTGATCCACACGCCCGGCCACGCGGCCAATCATCTGTGCCTCATCCTGCCGGGTGATGGCCTGCTCTTCTCGGGCGATCACATCCTGAACGGCAGCACCACGGTAATCGACCCGCCTGATGGCGACATGACCGATTACCTCGATTCACTGGACAATCTAAGCGCGCTGTGTGAGCAGCACGATCTGCGCTTCATCTTGCCCGCGCATGGTTATGTGCTGAGCTTGTGCGATGCCACAAATCCCGATGACGATACAAAAGGCGGCGCTGCAAGAGCAATTGCTCACCTCACGCGACACCGCTTAAAACGCGAAGTCAAAATCATCGCCGCCATGCAAAAACTCCCCGGCGCGAGTATCGAACAACTCGTGCCGCTGGCCTATGATGATGTCGATGCCAAGCTCTGGCCGATTGCGGCGCGGTCATTGTTAGCGCATAAAGAACGTATTGATGCTTTGAAGCTGGTCTAGCGCACATCAAGGCCGCGCAAATCCTTCGCACAAGCCAGAATTCGACCGGCCCTTGCACTCGCGTGTGAGCCGGCGCTCGCGCTCTGCGCGGGTCTCGCCGCTGCCTTCATGGAACGTGACACCGCCGCCCTTTTTGGCTTTGGCCTTTTTCTCTTTTTTAGGTTTTTTTGCGGTAGCCTCTTTGGCGATCACGCTGCTGCTGGTCAGCGCCATCAAGGGCACTGCAGCCACAGCCATGGCGCAAGAGATTACTGCAATTGCAAGATAAGAACGCAAGCTTTCCATGCTGTCTCCAAGTTTGAACTGGCATTCATCATACGCCGCCATAGAGATGCACCTCTAGCCATTTAGAAGCCGATGCCTAAACAATCCGCCTTCATCTGGCTACAGTTCATCCATCGTTTAATTCATTTCAATTTTTTACCCACCGGAGTACACCATGGTCACCAAAGTCAAAAAAGCCGCTGCATCTGCTAAATCCGCCAGCATGAAGCCAGCGGCACTCGCTGAGAACATCAAAGCTTCTGCCCAGCAAATCTATTTGGCTGGCTTGGCTCAGTTTGGCAAAGCCCAGCAAGAAGGCGGCAAAGTGTTTGAAGGTTTGGTCAAAGAAGGTCTGGCGATTCAGCGCCGCACACAAGCTGCTGCCGAAGAGCGCATCAGCGAAGTGACCAGCAAAGCCAGCGGCGTGGCCAATGAAGTGGCAGCTAAGGCCACTGGCCAGTGGAACAAGCTGGAAGACATTTTTGAAGACCGCGTGGCGCGCGCTCTGAACAAAATGGGCGTGCCGACTGCCAAAGACATCCAAACCCTGATCGCCCGCGTGGACGCTTTGGCGCAGAAGACTGGCAAAACCGCTGCCAAGCCCGTGATGGCCCAAGCCCGCGCTGCCGCCAAAACCGTCAAGGCCAAGGCGGTTGCACCGGCCAAGAAGGCTGTTAAAAAGGTTGTGAAGGCCGTTCGCAAAGCTGCCTAATCGCTGATGAGCCATCAAGGGCGCTTACGAGCGCCCTTTTTTAT
>JAYVJQ010000136.1:0-10431 GCA_043769055.1 Allobrachymonas sp. | reverse complement strand
AGGAACAATCATGGTGCGCACAATTGCAACACTATTTTCAAAATGCCGTTTGCCGCCGTGTGGCGTGCTGCTGGCGGCCACAATGGCTCTCGTAGCTTGTGGAGGTGGAGGCGATACAGGCCCTGCCGCTTTGTCGGCAGCCACTCCAACCCCTGCTTCGACTGTCACAGTTGCCGATCCTGTCACTCCACCACCACCTCCTCCTCCTCCAATTGCGAGCGCCACTCCCACATTGAGCGTGACAGGCACTACCCGCACCATTGCCAACACGTTGTATAGCTACCAAGCCAGCGTGAGCAATGCCACACCCACCGGATTTGACTGGACTTGGGGTGACGGCACGGCCAACAGCACCAGCAATGCAGCGCCGAAAATGTGGCGCACATTGGGCAGCTTTAACACCCAGCTCAGCGTTAACAGTGGCACCACAAGTTGGGCTAACAGCCAAACCATCACCGTGGCTGACCCGATTTCGGCTGGCTTGCAACACACTTGCACTGTGATGCCAGATAGCACAGCGACTTGCTGGGGAGATAACGGAAGAGGGCAGTTGGGCAATGGCAACACCAACACGCTAGCTGTCCCGACTGCCGTGCCCGGCTTAACTCAGGTCGCCAGCATGGCCTCTGGTGCGCTGCACACCTGTGCGCTTTCAACCGCAGGCACCGTGAGCTGCTGGGGTTGGAACTTTTACGGTCAGCTAGGGATAGGCTCGACGACGAATCGCCTCACGCCAACCGCTGTGATCGGATTAACGGATGTGATCGCGCTCAAATCCAATCGCAGCAGCACCACATGTGCATTGAAGTCAAATGGCACCGTGAGCTGCTGGGGCAATAATTCTCGCGGCGCAATTGGCGACGGTGCTGTCAGCTCAAATATCCGGACGACACCGAGCAACGTGCCCAACTTGTCTGAGGTGGTTAGCTTGGCAAAAGGAACAGGGCATACATGCGCTTTGATAGACAACGGCACGATCAAATGCTGGGGATGGAACCGAGCCGGTATGTTGGGTGATGGCACGACGACAGATCGCAGCCTGCCCACTTCGGTTTTAGGCATCACAGATGCTGTCAGCGTATCTGCTGGTTTTAACCATACCTGCGCACTGCTGACCAATGGCACAGTCAGCTGCTGGGGAAGAAACGAATACGGCCAACTCGGCAACAGCAACGCGACTGACCAACTTTTGCCGACCCCAGTGCCTGGCTTATCTGGCGTTGTGGCTCTTGAGCTGGGTGGCAATCACGCATGTGCTTTGAAATCAGACACCACCGTGGTTTGCTGGGGCTACAACGGCTCGGGGCAATTGGCCGATGGCACGAATATCAATCGCAACGCCCCCACAGTAGTTCCCGGATTGTCCAATGTTGCCGCACTCACGGCGGGTGATGGGCACACCTGCGCTCTCAAAACGAATGGCAGCATGCTTTGCTGGGGATACAACGGAGAAGGCGAGCTGGGTGATGGCAGCTTGATTGACAAAAACACCCTCAGCTCAGTGTTGGGCGGTGCAGTATTCTGGAAATAGGGCGCTTTAAGCGAACTTGCGCCGGATTTGTGTGAGCCGTTGCATGAGCAAGCAACGTGACTCACGCGGTTGTGATCATCGAATCGTTTTGCCTAGGCGTTGGAGCAATGGCAAAGCGCGATCTGGGTAGTCAGTGATCAGGCCATCCGCGCCGGCTTCAATCACGGCGGTCATCTCCGCTTCGCTGTTGGCCGTCCACGGGATCACTTGCAAGCCTAGTTCGTGGGCTTTTTTCACCAATGCGGGCGTGATGTCGGCAAAGTAGGGCGACCAGATTTCGCAGCCTGCGGCTTTGACCATGCTGGGCACATCGGCGTGATCTGCGGCGCGCACGAAGCCCGTCCAGTAGCTGCCATGCGTTTTGCCCTTGACCAAAGTTTCGCTGATGGGTTGGATGTTGTTGGCCCAAGACTGCTGGGCGGTGAGGCAGGAGGTTTTCACACGCTTGGGCGAATCTTTTTGTAGCTCGTTGATGATTTGCAAGGTGCGCCAATCGAAGCTTTGAATCGTCACGCGGCTACTCATGCCGTGCACCCTCACCACATCGAGCAGCTTGCGCGCAAACACAGCAGCGCTCACCGTGTCGTTGGGCTTTTCAGGGGAGATTTTGGTTTCGATATTGAAGCGCACTTTGTTGCTCAGCTTCTTCACGAGCTTGAACAGTGTGGACAGCGCGGGCATGCGCGTGCCATCCATCGCCTGCTGATCGGGGAAGCGCTTGGCATATGCGCTATCGGGGTTGATGCGGCCCACGTCATAGGTTTTCAGCTCAGCCATCGTGAGGCGATGAACCAGCAGGGCTTCAGTGAGATACGCTCCGCTCGCATCGCGGGTGATCTCAGGGTTCAGCGCGCGGTCATGGCTGATCACCACCGTGCCATCTTTGCTGATGCCCACGTCCAGCTCAAGTGTGGTCACGCCCAGCTCGATGGCTTTTTGGAAGGCAGGTAAGGTGTTCTCGGGCAGCAGGCCGCGCGCGCCGCGATGGCCTTGGAGATCAAATGCTTGTGTCGTAGTGCTCATACCCCAAATTATGCATGAAATGAGCAAGTAGCCGGCATAGAATCTGCGCGAAGTGCTATGAAAATGTGAGTAAACGGTGTTCATATCACTTATCCTACGCCACACCATGCGTCGGTTTGATGACAGATCAATCCCGATTCAATCCGTGAGCGAGGATAAAAACTGTTGCAACTCCGGTGTTTGCGGCTTGCCAAAGATGTCTGCTGGCGGCCCCATCTCGTGCACGCGGCCTTGGTGCATGAAGATCACGCGGGTGCTCACCTTGCGCGCGAAGCTCATCTCATGGGTGACCATCAGCAGCGTCATGCCGTCGCGGGCCAAGCTTTCCACCACTTTGAGCACTTCGCCCACCAATTCAGGATCCAGCGCCGAGGTGATTTCATCGCACAGCAGCACCACAGGCTCCATCGCCAAAGCGCGTGCAATCGCCACGCGTTGCTGCTGGCCGCCTGAGAGTTGATCGGGCATGGCATCGAATTTTTCAGCCAAGCCCACGCGCTCCAAGAGCTTGCGCGCTGCCTGCTCGCCCACTACTGAGTCTTGGCCTTTGACGAGCTTAGGCGCGAGCATGATATTTTTTCCGACGCTCAAATGCGGAAACAAATTAAAGCTCTGAAAAATCATGCCCACGCGCTGGCGCAGCGCGCGAAGCGCCTCAGCATCGCCATGCTTCAAAGCCTGGCCTTGCACGGCCAGCGTTCCGCTCTGGAAATTTTCCAGCCCATTGATACAGCGCAAGAGCGTGCTCTTGCCCGAGCCGCTTTTGCCAATGATGGCAATCACTTCGCCGGGCGCAACATCAAGGTCAATCCCCTTGAGCACTTCGTTCGTGCCAAAAGATTTGCGCAGTGCAGAAATTCGAATCATCGGTTCGGTCATGAGGGGAGCATTTTCTTTTCTAGGCGCTTGGCATACCAGCTGATGGGGTAGCACAACGCGAAATACAGCAGGGCCACGCAAGAGAACACGAGGAAAGGTTTGAATGTGGCATTCGTGATCATCGTGCCGGCTTTGGTCAGCTCAATAAAACCAATGACGGAGGCCAGCGCTGTGCCTTTGATCACTTGCACCAAGAAGCCCACGGTGGATGGAATCGCCAAGCGCACGGCTTGCGGCAGCACCACATAGCGCAGCTTTTGCAAAAAACTCAGCGCCAAGCTGTCTGCCGCTTCCCACTGCCCGCGAGGAATCGCTTGCACGCAGCCGCGCCAAATTTCTACCAAGAAGGCACTGGTGTACAGCGTGAGCGCGAGCATGGCTGCCGTCCACGCGGAGGTTTTGATGCCGAGCAAGGCTAGGCCAAAGTAGGCCAAGAAGAGTTGCATGAGCAGCGGCGTGCCTTGAAAGAGCTGCACATACACATTGACTGTGCGCTGCAACCACAGCTTGGAGCTTATGCGCGCAATCAAGAGTGCCAAGCCCACCAATCCACCACCAATGAAGGCAATCAGTGATAAAGCAATCGTCCACCGCGCAGCCAGCAACAGATTGCGGAAAATATCCCAGAGTGTGAATTCAACCATTGAACTTCACCGTTAGAAAACGAAGCGCTCGCCCAGCCACTGCACCAAGCGGCGAAGCGCAATCGAGAGCGTGAGATAAATGGCCGTGGCAATGAGGAAGGCTTCAAATGCGCGGAAGTTGCGGCTTTGAATCAGGTTGGCTGCAAAGCTCAATTCTTCGGTGGAGATTTGCCCGCACACCGCTGAGCCCAACATCACGATGATGAGCTGGCTGGTGAGTGCGGGCCAGACTTTTTTGAGCGCGGGCGGCAGCACCACGCGCCGAAAAATTTGGCCAGGGTTCAATGCCAAGCTTTGCGCCGCCTCAATCTGCCCGCGCGGCGTGGCCTCAATGCCGCTGCGAATGATTTCGGTGGCATAGGCTCCTAAGTTAATCACCATCGCCAAAATCGAGGCCACTTCGGGCGAGAGCTTGATGCCCGCTGCGGGCAGCCCAAAGAAAATAAAGAACAACTGCACGATAAACGGCGTATTGCGAATCGCCTCCACATACGCCCCCGCCAGCGCCTTCGCCGGGGCACGCCCATGCACCCGCGCCCATGCGCACACGATGCCCAAAGCCACGCCCAGTACAGCAGAAATCGCAGTCAACCCCAGCGTCCACGCCACGCCTTTGGCCAGCAAGGGCCATTGGCTGAGGACTGCGCTGAAATCAAATTCGATCAAGGTAGTTCGCCGGCCGGACGACCGAGCCACTTGTTCGCCATTTTGTCCAGATCACCGCTCTTCTTCGCCTCAGCAATGATCTCATTGACCTTCAAGCGCAGCTTGTCTTCACCTTTGCCCACGCCGATGAAATTCGGGCTGTCTTTGAGCAGCAATTTGTATTCGGTGTTGAGTTGTGGGTTGCGTGCCATCATGTTGCCTGCTACCGATGCGCCCGTGGCAATGGCTTGCACTTGGCCAGCGGTAAATGCCGAGACGGTGGCGTTGTTGTCTTCAAAGCGCTTCACATCAGCAGTTGCGGGGGCTAATTTTGTGAGTTCTTGGTCTTCAATCGCGCCGCGCGTCACAGCCACGCTCTTGCCCGCCAAATCGGCAAAGCTCTTCACGTTCACATTTTTTGCTGCAAACACAGCTTGGAAGAAAGGCGAATACGCGGCGGTGAAGTCAATCACTTTTTCGCGGTCAGGATTTTTGCCCAAGGTGGAAATCACCAAATCGGCCTTCTTGGTTTGCAGATACGGAATGCGGTTGGCGCTGGTCACGGGCACCAGCTCAATCGCCACGCCCATTTTCATGGCGATGTAGTTGGCCATGTCAACGTCTAAACCTTGGGGCTTCAAATCCGTGCTGACCATGCCATAGGGCGGAAAGTCGGTGGGAATAGCAATGGTGATTTTCTTGGCTTTCATCACATCATCTAAGGCATTTTGGGCAGTAGCCGGCGTGAATACTGCGCAGAGTGCTATAGAAAATGTAGTGATGAAGAGGTTTTTGAAGCTCTTGCGACGTGTGCTCATATGGGCGATCTCCTGTTGAAATGAAGCCAGTTTAGAAGCAACAGCCGTGCCAACATGGCAGTACAGACCTGCATCGCTGTTGCATAGGTGAATTACTCGACGCGCAGAATTCGCTGCCATTCGGTAGGCTCAATCCAGTTTTGCGCCCGATTTTTGCACCGCTATGGCCCACTTGGGCAATTCTGCATTGATGAATTTGGCGAAATCGTCTGCGCCCAAATAGGCCGGGTCTGCGCCTTGGCTGATCATGCGGTTGCGCACATCGCTTTGGGCCAGCACTTGCTTGAAGGCATCGGCGAGTTTGTCCACAATCGGCTTGGGCGTGCCTGCGGGCGCGAGGAAGCCATAGAAGCCCACCACATCAAAATCCTTGGCCACCTTGGTTTCCATCACTGTGGGCACATCGGGCAGGGCTTGGTTGCGCTCGCGGCTGGTGACGGCCAATGCTTTGACTTTGCCTTGTTTGTGGTATTGCGCGGCTTGCGGAATGCTCTCGGCCATGAATTGCACTTGGCCTGCCATCAAATCTTGAAACGCTGGCGCGCTGCCGCGATACGGAATATGCACCATGAACAAACCCGTTTGTGACTTGAACATTTCGGGCACCAAATGGCTGATACCGCCATTGCCCGCCGAGCCATAGTTGACCTTGCCGGGATTGCTCTTGGCATAGCTCACAAATTCTTGCAGCGTGTTGGCTTTGACGCTTGGGTTAATTAGCAGCGCTAGCGGCTGCATGGCAGTGCGTGCAATCGGGATGAAATCGCGTGTGGTTTGATAGGGCAGCTTGGAATACAGCCCCGGGTTGATCACCATCACGCCCGTGTTGGCCAGCATGATGGTGTAGCCATCGGCTGGCGATTTCTGCACATCTTGCGCGCCCACGATGCCGCCCGCACCGGCTTTGTAATCCACGATGATGGGCTGGCCGAGCACGGCTTGCAGCTTGTCGGTGAGCAAGCGCGCATGCTGATCCAGCGGGCCGCCTGCGGGGAAGCCAATCACCAAGCGAATCGGTTTGTTGGGGTAGGGGGTTTGCGCATGCGCTGTTGGCAGCAGGCCGGCTGTCAACAAGGCGGTAGCAAGTAGAGTTTTAAAGGCGGTGCGGGTTTTCATGGGGGATTTGTAGGGAGCTTGTGGGTGCATGATACCGAGTGAATTTGAATCCCACATCAGGAGTTATCCGTGTCCATCACCGCTGAAGAAATGCCCCGCCGCGCTCACCACGCCTTTTGGCCCAAGCGCATCCCCACGCGCATCGACACGCCCGCTGGCTCGCTGTGGAATAACTTGGCCACCAGCGCCTTGCACTATCCGCACAAAGCCGCGCTGCATTACTTTGACACCATGATTACGTATGCCCAGTTGCTACAAAAAGCAGAGCATCTCGCGCAGCATCTATGCCGGCTAGGGGCCAAAAAAGGCGAAAGAATCGTCGTGGGCCTGCAAAACTGCCCGCAGCTCATCATTGCGCACTTTGCTATTCTCAGGCTCGACTGCGTGGTCGTCCCCGTGAACCCGATGAACAAAGCCGAAGAGCTGAAGCATTACGTAACCGACCCCGATGCTCGCATCGTGATCACCAGCGCCGATCTGGCCACGCAATGGATGGAAGCCAACTGGGCTCTGCCATTTGAGGAGCGATTTGCGCATTTGGTGCTCACGCATTTGACCGATGAATGCGGGGAGGATGCAGCCACTGAGATGCCCCTAGCTTGGAAAGATTGGCTGCTAGTGCGCCATGCCTTGCCTGCGATGGAGGGCGTGCAAGTGCATGCGTGGCCTGATCTGATGGCTACTTCAGTCAACGAAGCTTTGCCCTCCGTGCAAGCCGCCTCAGACGATCTCGCCATGCTGCCCTACACCAGCGGCACCACCGGCCTGCCCAAAGGCTGCATGCACACGCATGGCTCGCTCATGCACAACGCCGCAGCGGGAACACTCTGGGGCAATGCCTCGGCGATGAATGTGATGCTCTGCGCTGTGCCGATGTTTCACATTACTGGCTGCGTCACCGTCATGCATTCGGCAATTTATGGCGGCGCAGCGCTCGTCATCATGCCGCGCTGGGATCGTGATTTAGCAGGCCGCCTGATCTCGCGCCATAAGGTCACGCACTGGACGAACATCCCCACCATGATCATCGATCTGCTGGCCTCGCCCAACTTCGATCAATACGATCTGAGCAGCTTGGTGTATATCGGCGGCGGCGGCGCGGCCATGCCCCAAGCCGTGGCGCAGCGCCTGCTGGAGCTGTATGGCCTGCGCTATATCGAAGGCTATGGATTGACCGAGACCGCCGCGCCCTCGCATTCCAACCCGCCCGATCATCCGAAGCAGCAGTGCTTGGGCGTTCCGTATGTGAGCTGCGATGCGCGCGTGATCAATGCCGAAACGCTGCAAGAAATGCCGCAAGGCGAAGTGGGCGAGATCGTGATGCGCGGGCCGATGAATTTCAAAGGCTATTGGAAAAACCCCGAGGCCACCGCCAAAGCCTTCATCCAGCTCGATGGCCACACCTTCTTTCGCAGCGGCGATATTGGCCGGGTGGATGAGGAAGGCTATTTCTTCATCACCGATCGCTTAAAACGCATGATCAACGCCAGCGGCTTCAAAGTCTGGCCCGCAGAAGTAGAAGCCCTGATGTTCAAACACCCCGCCATCGCCGAGGCTTGCGTGATCGCCGCGCTCGATGCCTATCGCGGCGAAACGGTGAAAGCAGTCGTCGTGCTGCGCGCCTCGCATGTGGGGCAAGTGACTGAGCAAGATATCCTCCAATGGTGCCGAGAAACCATGGCCGTGTACAAAGCCCCTCGCGTTGTTGAATTCGCATCTGCGCTGCCTAAGAGTGGGAGCGGCAAGGTCATGTGGCGGCTGTTGCAGGAGAAAGAGAAGGTTTTATAAGCTCCTGTTTTGATAGCACTCTGCGTATATTCTATGCCTGCTACTTGCCGATTTCTTTATAAATTTCTGCTTTTGATACGTTGCACGCAATCCGCTCACGTTGGCACGAGGCGTGCGATGTGCTGCGAGCCTGTTCACCACGCGCAGTGACTCTTGTAGCATGCTGAGACGGTTGGCATCACTACCGTGATTGGCGCGCAGCTTCTGTAGCGAGCGCGAATGGAACAGCCCCGCATCACATCACCCACCTCGCACCCTGCGGCTTGGGTGGTGTTTTTGAGACAAGGGCAACGCATTATTGCCATCGCCAAAGTGAGCCAAATTTGAATTTTGAATGCGGTGCGATCTTGTTCGCAAGTAGGTGAGCTTCGAGTTGCAGCAGGGAATCGTGCGCGATCAGCTTGACAAAGGCTACTGGATAAACGAGCTGATAGTTGTCGTACGCAGACTTGCCGTAGTACGGCTCAAGGCTATCGCGTCCCCAATCTGTTTGATAGCCCGGCAGGCGGAATTCATGCACGAGGTTACTTCTGTATGTGTAGAAGAGATGGCTGTACGTGCAGAACTCCAAGACTCGCTTCTCATCCTTACTGGTAGCGTATGGCAGCAACTCTGATAAGAGCGGTGATGTCGAAAGGGGCGATTTGTTCTTGGTAGGCATTGTGCGGAGTCGCTTCAAGACCTCGCGGTACAGCGGTTCTTTGGTAAGTCCTTCAGCCCGAAGGGCTAGACGCAGCTGTAACCTGCTCACCCGTTTGGCATCTGGCCATCCGGAAAGTTCTCGAAGAAGGCGTACAACATTCACTCGACCGCCGGCCTTGGGGTACGCTGCGGTAGCTAGAGGGTCGAGTACCAAGCAATACAGTGTTAGCCGGAACTGCTCAGAAGGGACTTGCGCGATCTGAGTAAGTTGGTCGCGGAAGTGGTTGGTGAATTGTGAAATGCTGAGCCGATACGGGGAGGTCATGATGCCTAGCGGAATACTTACCGCAAAACCTGCGGTGTATAAATTGTGCTGCGGTGTAAGTTGGGCATAAAAAACCTTTCAATTTCATACTGAATCTTATCAGTCACGTGCCAACTAAGCCAGACCGCGCCCGTCTGCCAACATGAGCGGGTCGTATGGAATTTTCATGGAAAAAAATCAAGCACTATTCCAACGCCGGAAAGGAACATACCTCGAAGCATGCAGAAAATCTTGATCTGTTGTGAGTAGGGTTAAATCGTAGCGACCGCACAGTTGAATTAGTAAAGCGTCAATCGTTCCGATTTGAACACCGTTTCTGCGGCACAGGTTGCGGATTTGGGCGGCGGCGATGTGGTCTTCGCGGTCGGGCTGAATCAAGGGGAGGGCTGCGAAACGCTCTACTATGGATTCTTGTGCTTTGGGGCCTACAAAGCCTTGCAACAGCTCCTGCAAGACGAGCCCGGTGACGACGACGGATTCTGCGCCTGTCAATGCCGCGCGAAGCGCAGTTACTTCGGGTGCATCTATTTCTTCATCGCGTCTGAGCGCGAGTGACCAAACGCTGGTGTCAACGAGCAGAGTCATTCAAGCGTCATCCTCTTGAGCGCTCGGCTTTGTAGTCGTAGCTAGCGTCCCATTCCAGTTTGCCAAATAACTCAGCAATCCGCTTTTGCTCCCGTCGCGCCAAAAATTCTTTGAGCGCAACAGTAACAGCCGCTTTTTTGGTTAGCTCTCCGCTGACCGCGACAACGCGGTCTAACAAGATGGGGTCAAGTGCAAGATTGGTTGCCATGTCGATCTCCTTGTGTGGGAGTTTACACAAGAATGATCTCTTGGACAATGTGCTTGAAGCTCTATTGTCAACGCGTCAGTGAGCACGCATTGATAGCGCAAAATCAAATGCGTGAAATTAAATTTCTGTATTGCGGCAAGTGTGCGTTATCTGAGTTTGGAACTTCCACATGGAGTGTTTTCAACCATGCCTACAGCGCATCCAAATTGCCCAGCATCTCAGTCGCC
>JAYVJQ010000135.1:0-4068 GCA_043769055.1 Allobrachymonas sp. | reverse complement strand
TGGAGCCAGAAAGAAGCTTTTGCACGCCTTGCGTCGCCTCCGCGCTCGTGCGCGCCATATCACCATCAAGCCGATACAAGCCCGCACCCGCGTGGGTGTCAATCACAGTCAAACCGGCATCTTTATCCGTCAAATATTTAAGTAGGGCGACCAAAGTAAGATGCTTGAGCACATCCGCATGGTTGCCGGCATGGAAGGCGTGGCGGTAAGAGAACATAGCTTGATGGTAACTGCTGGGCGGTCAATTTGCGCTAAGTCCTTGATTCAGCATATAATTTAGGGCTGTGCAGCGCATTCTTGGCTCCGCGATACAGTTTAAATCCCACCTAAGAGGTTCTCATTAGAAGAACACCGACCGTGGAAAAGAGCCGGACAAACCTTTCTTTTTAAAGAGATAACTCATGAGCACTTTCAGCGCAAAACCCGCTGAGGTCGTACACGAGTGGTTTGTGATTGACGCGACCAACAAGGTCCTCGGAAGAATTGCCAGCGAAGCAGCTCTCCGTTTACGCGGCAAACACAAGGCCATTTACACGCCTCACGTCGATACCGGCGATTTCATCGTCGTTGTGAACGCAGACAAAATCCGCGTCACCGGCAACAAAGCCGAGCAAAAAATTTACTACCGCCACAGCGGTCACCCCGGTGGCATTTATGCCACCAAGTTCAAGGACATGCAGGCCAATCACCCTGGCCGCGCCTTGGAAAAAGCCGTCAAAGGCATGCTCCCCAAAGGCCCTTTGGGTTACGCCATGATCAAAAAGCTCAAGGTCTATGCCGGTGGTGAGCACCCGCACAGCGCCCAGCAGCCTAAAGTCTTGGACATTTAAGGAGCAACCCCATGATTGGTGAATGGAACAATGGCACCGGCCGTCGCAAATCGAGCGTCGCCCGTGTGTTTCTGAAAAAAGGCTCTGGCAAGATTTCGATCAATGGCAAAGACATCGCTGAATACTTCGGCCGTCAAACCTCGATCATGATCGCCAAGCAACCCCTGATGCTCACGAACCACGCTGAGACGTTTGATATTCAAATCAACGTGCACGGCGGCGGCGAATCCGGCCAAGCCGGTGCTGCTCGTCACGGCATCACCCGCGCTTTGATCGACTACGATGCAACGCTCAAACCCGCGCTGAGCCAAGCTGGCTTCGTGACGCGTGATGCACGTGAAGTCGAGCGTAAGAAGGTCGGTTTGCGCAGCGCTCGTCGCCGCAAGCAGTTCTCCAAGCGTTAATCGCACTGTTGCGGAGCTTCAACACTTCGTCACAACAAGCCGCCAAGTTGCAAAACTTGGCGGCTTTGTTTTTGCAGTAAGCTCTGCATCCCTTATGCGTTTTAGACTCCTTCGCCGCCGCCTCACCATCAGCGCGCCCAGCATGGCGATTCGCTCGGCCATGCCTTGGCCGTTTCGCTGGGCGCTTGCTGCCTTGGTGCTGGGCTTTTGCGCGGCCATTGGCCTGTGGGCATTTGAGCTGGGCAAAGATTTAACCGGGGTAGACGGTGGCGCGAAAGAAGAGCTACAGCGCCTGCGTGTCGAAGCGCAGCAACTGCGCGATGAGCGCAACAAAGCGCAATCCATTTTGAATACCTCCGGCAGCCTGCTCACCGCCGAAAAAGCTGCGCAAGACAAGCTCGTGGCGCAAATCAAGCAGTTGGAGAGCGAAAACCGCGCCCTGCGCGATGACCTTGGTTTTTTTGAAAAACTGATTCCCACTGGCACGAACGAAGGCGTGGCCATTCGCGGTTTGCAGGCCGAAAGCATCAATGCGGGCAGCCAGATCAAATGGCAGGTGCTGGTGATTCAGCCGACCAAAAATTCGCCAGAGTTCAACGGTAAGTTAGAAATCACTCTCTCGGGCCTGCAAGGCGGCGCGCCCGGCACGGGTATAGGCGGTAAGCCTTGGAGCCAAGTGGCAGGCGGCCAAGCGCAAGCTATACGCTTTAAGCAATACAGCCGGGTAGAAAACGTGATCGACATCCCGCCCCAAACCGTGGTAAAACAGATCTCCGTCAAAGTGACGGATGGCGGTGCCACCCGCGCGGCGCAGACTTTGAAAATTTAGTTGTTGGAGATTGAGATGTTTGGCAAGAAAAAACAACCCCCCATTCGCAGCCTGATTGCTGCCGGCAGCGAAATTCGTGGCAACCTCAAATTCACTGATGGCCTGCGCATTGACGGCATTGTGCAAGGCGATATTCGTGAAAACGAAGAGCACCCCAGCCTGCTGGTGATCAGCGAATCCGCCCATGTGATCGGCGAGATTCATGCCGATCACGTCATCATCAATGGCCGCGTCAATGGCCCGGTCTATGCCAATGAGCTGTTGGAGCTACAACCAAAAGCGCATATCGAAGGCGATGTGCATTACAAAGCCCTTGAAATGCACCAAGGCGCAGTCATCGCAGGTCAAATGATGCCTCTGGCGGGAGCTGAAAAGCCCGCACTCAAATTAGCGGCAAACAACGGCTGATCAGCAGCTTTGCCCGCAATAGGTTAGTATTTCAGTTAAGTTTTATTTTTTAGGATTCTTTATGAGCGCTCTAGCCGAACAAGTCGTCACCGAGATGCCATCGCCCATCGTGTTTACCGAGAGTGCTGCCGTGAAAGTGGCCGATCTGATTGCAGAAGAAGGCAACCCTGATTTGAAGCTGCGCGTTTTCGTGCAAGGCGGCGGCTGCTCAGGCTTTCAGTACGGCTTCACGTTTGATGAAATCACCAACGATGACGACACCGTGCTGCACAAAAACGGCGTGCAACTACTTGTCGATGCCATGAGCTACCAATACTTGGTGGGTGCAGAAATCGACTACAAAGAAGATCTGCAAGGTGCGCAATTCGTGATCAAGAACCCGAATGCAACGACGACTTGCGGCTGCGGATCGTCGTTTTCTGCTTGAGTAGATTCCGCCCAACAAAAAACCGCCCGAGAGGCGGTTTTTTATTGCTCTAAAAGAACTCTATGGTGCGGCTGGCGGGGATCGAACCCACGACCCTTGGCTTCGGAGGCCAATACTCTATCCACTGAGCTACAGCCGCATGATCCCGTCTCTCAATCGTTCCTATACGTCGTTGCAGTTCCTGGCCGTGCTCAAGCACAGTCATCGTCACTGCGTCTAGTCGAAAAACGATGTAGATGCGGGATAGGCAGCATTGTACCGGGCGGCAGGGTTTACGCGGAAGAGTAGGCGCAGCGCCGTTATAATCATGGGTTGCATTTAACTTCATCTCAAAAATTCCCATGAGCGCAGAACACGACCACCACGAAGGCCCTATCAAGACCCCTCAGCAACTGCTGTGGACAGTGTTTTTCTCGTTTGTTGCGCCGGTCTTCATCATCATTGGCCTTGTGTATTTTGTGCTCTCGTATGCCAAGCCAGCCAGCTCAGGCGCTGAGCTGAGCGGCCTGACGCAAGAGCAATTGGCCGAAGGCGTGGCCAAGCGCATTGCTAAGGTGGGCACGGTTGAGATTCGTGATGCGAATCGCCCGCTGGCCGCTGGCGAGGCTGTTTACAAAGCGCAATGCGTGGCTTGCCACGGTGGCGCTGTGGCGGCTGCGCCTAAGTTTGGCGATGCAGCCGCTTGGGGCGCGCGTATTGCAACTGGCTATGAGGCGCTGCTGAACTCTGCCCTCAAAGGCAAAGGCACGATGGGTGCGCAAGGCGGTGGCGATTGGGAAGATGCCGAAGTCGGCCGTGCCGTGGTGTACATGACCAACGCAGCTGGCGGTAGTTTCCCCGTGCCAGAGCGTGCCAAGCCAGCAGATGCAACGGCGGCTGCCGCAGCACCTGCTGCATCGGCTGCGAAGTAAAACCTCTGCACAGAGCAAACAACCGCCTTCGGGCGGTTTTTTTATAGCCAACCCAGCCATCCCACCTACAATCAAAGCCCATGAGTCTCGTCACCCGATGCACCGCTTGTGGCACCTTGTTCAAGGTGGTGGCCGATCAATTGAAAATTTCCGAAGGCTGGGTGCGCTGCGGGCAGTGCGCGCATGTGTTTGATGCGCAGGCCAATTTGGTGGATGCTGGCGCGATCACGCCGCCTGTGGTGTCGGCATCTGCCCAAGC